>JBEAMY010000260.1:0-2587 GCA_041165725.1 Pseudomonadota bacterium | reverse complement strand
GGGCTGGCGATTGCCATTGGCGGACTGGTGGACGATGCCGTGGTGGATGTGGAAAACATCTTGCGGCGCATGAAAGAAGACCGTGCAAAGGACCCAAGCCAGCGCCTGTCGCTGCTCGCGCTCGTGGCCAAGGCGTCCATGGAAGTCCGCTCGGCGATCCTCTATGCGACGGTGATCATCGTGCTGGTCTTCCTTCCGCTTTTTGCTTTGCCGGGCCTGGAAGGCAAGTTGTTTGTCCCACTGGGCATTGCCTTCATCATCTCGACACTGGCCTCTTTGTTGGTGTCGGTAACGATGACGCCGGTGCTGAGCTACTACCTCTTGCCGGGCATGAAAAACCTGGACCATGGCGACACCAAAGTGCTGGCATGGCTCAAGCAGGGCTACAAAGGCAGTTTGCAAAAAGTGCTGGACAAGCCACGCGTGGCGATAACCAGTGCATGTGTGGCGGTAGTGTTTGCCGCGGCAGCTGTTCCGTTTTTTCCGACCACCTTCTTGCCTCCTTTCAATGAAGGCACCTTGCTGGTGGGCATACGGCTGAACCCGGGCGTGACCTTGACCGAGTCCTCTGACCTGGCGCGCCAGGCCGAAGTGCTGGTCAAGCAGGTGCCCGAAGTGCTGCATGTGGGCAGACGCAGCGGACGTGCTGAATTGGATGAGCATGCCGAAGGCGTTCATGTCAGCGAATTGGACGTGGGCATCAAACCCTCAGGCGAGTTGACGCGCTCAATGGATGAGGTCCGTGCCGACATCCGTGCACGCTTGGTCAACCTGCCTGCTTCGATTGAGGTGGGGCAACCCATCTCACACCGCATCGACCACATGCTGTCTGGTGTGCGCTCCCAAATCGCCATCAAGATTTTTGGCGAAGACCTGGACGTGCTGCGCGGGCAAGCCGATGCGCTGCGCTCACGGCTGTCAGGCATCGAGGGCATAGCCGACCTGCAAATCGAAAAACAAGTTCTTGCGCCCCAAATCAAGGTACGGTTGGACTATGCGGCAGCGGCGCAATACGGCCTGTCTGGCGCGCAAGTGCTTGCCACACTGCAGACCCTGGTGGAAGGTGAACGTGTCACGCAAATCATGGAGGGAGGTCGCCGCTTTGCGCTGGTCGTGCGCTTACCAGAATCCGCACGATCGCTGGAAGGCTTGGGCCAGGTGTTGATCGAAACACCCTCGGGCAGAATTCCGCTGTCCAAAATCGCAACGATTGAAGACGCCGATGGTCCCAACCAAATCAGTCGGGACAACGGCAAGCGGCGTATCGTGATTTCTGCCAACGCTTCGGGCCGCCCATTGTCAGAAGTCGTGGCCGACATACGCAAAGTGACGGCGGATTCTCGATTGCCAGAGGGCTACTTCATCACCCTTGGAGGACAGTTTCAGGCGCAAGAAGAAGCCTCACGCCTGATCTCTTTGCTCTCGGTGGTCTCTGTGGTGTTGATGTTTGTGGTGCTTTACAGCCGCTACAAGTCTGCCGTTTTGTCGGCCTTGATCATGGTGAACATTCCCTTGGCGCTCGTGGGTGCCGTGTTGGGTCTTTGGCTGTCAGGTCAGCCCTTGTCGGTGGCCGCCCTGGTCGGCTTCATTACGCTGGCGGGCATTTCGGTGCGCAACGGCATTTTGAAGGTCAGTCATTACATCAACCTGATGCGCTTTGAGGGAGAGTCCTTCACCAAGCCCATGATCTTGCGCGGTTCGATGGAACGTTTGAGCCCCGTGTTAATGACGGCCTTAGTGACTGCCTTCGCATTGGCACCATTGCTCTTCGAGGCCGAACGCCCCGGCACCGAAATTTTGCACCCGGTCGCCGTGGTGATTTTCTCGGGCTTGATCAGCTCGACGCTGCTCGACACCTTTCTGACGCCTGCCATGTTTTGGCTCTTTGGCCGCAAACCTGCCGAGGCGCTTTTGCAAGACAAAGATGCTGAAGCATTCTGACCATTCATTCGTTTCTTCAACCTCAACCAAAACCTCAAAAGGACATCTCATGAAATTTCACACGCTTTTGATCACTTCGTCGCTTTTTCTCAGCGGACTCGCATGGGCAGGGCCACACGATACAGATCACAAACCCATGCAAGGGGGTGTTTTGACCACCGTCAAGGATGTTGACTACGAACTGGTCGCCAAACCTGATGTGCTGCAGTTGTTCGTGCGTGACCATGGCAAACCCGTTGACGTGAGTAAAACGACGGCAAAAGTCACACTGCTTTCTGGCGCTGACAAGCAAGAAGTTGAGTTGAAACCAACAGGCGACAAGCTTGAAGCCAAAGGTAGCTTCAAGGTAGCTCCTGGGACAAAGGTTGTTGCTCAATTCAGTTCAGCTGGGAAAACCACTTCTGCACGTTTTGTTCTGAAATGAGGCGTTTACAACTTACTTGTATTTGCCACAAATGGTGGATCAATTTTGGGAAAATATTATGAAAACTTGGATTACTAAAACAATCGTCGTCTCAGCTTGCGTACTTGGCATCGCAGGCTGCGCTTCACCGGTTGATCGAATCGCTGAGAAGCCGCATTGCCATACGGATCGAGGAAGAAATGCTTACTGCACCAAAGATCCTGCACCCAGCATTGCCAAAGA
>JBEAMY010000259.1:0-4477 GCA_041165725.1 Pseudomonadota bacterium | reverse complement strand
GTGTCACGGTGACCCATGCCACTTTGCACAATGCCGATGAAGTCGCGCGAAAAGACGTTCGCGTTGGCGATTCGGTGATCGTGAGGCGCGCAGGAGACGTCATCCCTGAAGTGGTGTCGGTGGTGATGGAGCGTAGACCCGATCACACCACGCCATTTCAAATGCCCACGCTTTGCCCAGTGTGCGAAAGTCCTGCCGAGCGTGAAGAAGGTGAAGTCGATTCGCGCTGCATCGGAGGCCTATTTTGTTCAGCGCAGCGCAAGCAGGCCTTGCTTCACTTTGCAAGCCGCAAAGCCTTGGACGTCGAAGACCTGGGCGAAAAGCTGGTGGATCAAATCGTTGACCAGGGCATGGTGCATGCCTTGCCTGACATCTACCGCTTGAAGGCTGAGCAGTGGCTGAGCTTGGAGCGAATGGGTGAAAAGTCGGTCAACAAACTCATTGCGGCCCTCGAGGCCTCCAAGCAAACCACCTTGGCGCGTTTCATTTATGCCCTGGGCATTCGCCATGTGGGTGAGCGAACCGCCAAAGATTTGGCCACACACTTTGGGCAACTCGATGCTTTGCTCGATGCAACTGAAGAAGCCCTTTTAGTCGTGCGAGATGTGGGCCCTACAGTGGCCAAAAGTGTCAGGCATTTTTTCGATCAAGACCATAACCGCGAGGTTGTGAACGCCTTGAGGGCTTGCGGCATTCATTGGCAAGAAAGCGAATCCCATGCGGACAGGCCCAAACCCTTGGCAGGTCAGATCTTGGTCATCACCGGTACGCTGGTTGAATTTGGTCGCGACGAACTCACCGACAAGCTCGAGGCTTTGGGCGCCAAAGTCACGGGCAGCGTGAGCAAGAAAACGACCGCAGTGATTGCGGGTGCTGAAGCAGGCGGCAAGCTTGCCAAAGCCGAGTCTTTGGGCATTCCGGTTTGGGATGAGGCCCAACTCAGGACTGTGTTGGATCAGGCCCTCAATGCTTCTAACAATTCGGTTTCGAGTTCAAGCTGACTGCGGTTGTTCTGCAAGGCTTGACCGTCCACCACCAAGGTGTCTTCAACCCGTTCGCCCAAGGTGGCAATGCGCGCCTGATTCAGGTTGACCTTGTGTCTGGCCAACACTTGCGCGATGCGATAGAGCAATCCGGGCCGATCGCTGGCCGACAGCGTGAGCAACCAACGCTGGGCTTTTTCATCGGGTTGCAAGCTGACCCTTGGCGTGATGGGAAAACTTTTCACCCGACGTGACACGCGTCCGGTTCGAGCCGGCGGCAGCTCACCTACTGCGCTCAAAGTTTGGCTCAGTCCCACTTCGATGCCATTGATCAATTCACGGTGATGCACATCATCGACCCCAGTCACCACTTGAAACGTATCCAAGGCATAGCCGTTGGTGGTGGTGTGAACTTTGGCGTCCAGAATGCTCAGGTCAGCCTGATCGAAAAAGCCGCAGATGCGGGCAAATAAATCGGTTTGATCGGGCGAATACACCATGACCTCCAAGCCTTCGCCCCAAGGCGATAGCCGTGCGCGAACCATCGCACTCAGCGGCACGCCATTCGATTGCGCCAAGGCCTTGGAGAGGTGCCGCGTGTGCCAGGCGATGTCGCTGGCGTCATGGCGCATGAAATAACCCACATCAAGGGTGCGCCATAAAGGTTCGTGGGCTTTCGCGGGCAGGGCATGCAACGCCAGCTCTTGCATGGCATCGCGTTTGCGTTGTTCGACCATGGCTTCGGGGTCTGGCATGCCGCCGCCAAGAGCCCTCAATGTGAATCGGTACAAGTCTTCCAACAACTTGCCTTTCCACGCATTCCAGACTTTGGGGCTGGTGCCACGGATGTCGGCCACCGTGAGCAAGTACAAGGCGCGCAACTGGCGCTCGTTGCTCACGCGCTTGGCAAAGGCCTGGATGACATCGGGATCGGACAAATCTTGTTTTTGAGCCACATGGCTCATGGTGAGGTGCTCGCCCACCAAAAAGGCCACCAGATCAGCGTCTTCCTTGGTCATGCCGTGCGACTTGGCGAAACGCCTGACTTCGACCTGTCCGATTTGTGAATGGTCGCCACCTCGGCCTTTTCCGATGTCGTGAAAGAGCGCGGCAATGTAGAGCAACTCAGGCTTGTCCCAGCCAGCAGCCAGTTGTGAACAAAACGGGTATTCGTGGGCGTGCTCGGGAATGAAGAACCGGCGCACATTGCGCAAGACCATGAGGATGTGCTGATCCACGGTGTAAACGTGGAAAAGGTCGTGCTGCATTTGACCCACCACCCGTCGGAAAGGCCAGAGGTATCGGCCCAGCACCGAGGTTTGGTTCATCAGCCTCATGGCATGGGTGATGCCTTGCGGCGCGCGCAGGATTTGCATGAAAAGGTCGCGATGGGCAGGGTGCTTGCGAAAGCCTGCATCCATGATGGGTCTGGCGTTGTACAGCGCCCTCAGTGTGCGCGCTGAAAAGCCCTTGACCCCCGAGGTTTGCTGGTAGACCAAAAAGGTTTCCAAAATCGCCGAAGGGTGCAAAAAGTACACATCGTCGCTCACGATGTCGAGCAAGCCAGCCCGGTTATTGAAGCGGTCGTTGATGGCTTCAACTGCCACCGCTTGTGAGTCCAGCCCTTCAAGGCGGGATTCAAGGTTGAGCAACAGGATTTCGCTCAGCTGCGTCACGGCTTTGGCCGCCCAGTAATAGGCCCGCATCAAGGCTTCGCTGTCCGCACGGGCTTGACGATTGGCTTCCACTTCGGCGCTCATGCCCAGCGCTTTGGCGGCTTGGTGTTGAAGATCAAACACCAGGCGGTCTTCGCGGCGATGGGCCAACTCGTGCAGGGTCCAACGGATCATCGACAAAGTGGCCTCGTGTTCGCGAAGTCGCTTGGCTTCGAGGTCGGTCAAAAGGCCGCTGGCGTGAAAGTCGGCCCAATTACGGCCAAGTCCTGCGGCACGCGCAACCCAGCGCACAGTGTGCAGATCGCGCAACCCCCCCGGTGACTCTTTGACATTGGGCTCAAGTGAGTAAGGCGTGTTTTGGTGCTTGACGTGCCGTTGGCGCATTTCCAAGGTCTTGGCCGTGAAAAAGGCGCGCGGGTTCATCTGAAGTTCAAAGGCTTTCACCAGCTGATTGAACAAGCCTTGAGCGCCGGTGATGCATCTTGACTCGAGCAAGGCCGTTTGAATCGTCACGTCTTTGGCCGATTCGCCCAGGCATTCGTCCAAGGTTCTGACGCTGGAGCCCAACTCAAGCCCCGCGTCCCAGCATGACCCAATGAAAGCTTCAAGCGTTTCCCTGAGTGCAGCGTCCTCTTCGATGTGGCAATCACCAGGCAAAAGCACCAGCACATCGACATCCGAATGCGGAAAGAGTTCGCCTCGACCATAGCCCCCCACGGCCAACAGAGCCGCTCCGCGCGATTGCAGACCTTCCGGCCAGAGTTGCTTGAGGGTGTCGTCGGTGAGTTGTGCCAAGTCTTGCAACGCCGCCTCAACGCGGCGTGAGGAACGAACCGATGAGCGAACCGCAGATCGACCTTTGCACAGTTGCTGGGCCCAGTGGGCAATGCGCTCGGCTTTGCGTTGACGATAAGTCGCCAGATCGGGTTTCAAGGGCAGGGGCGAAGTTGCAGTGCCCATGATTTCAGCAAGCGGTTTTGACCACGAATTCAGGCAGGGGCGGACTGCCCGCAGATAGGGTCATGACCTCATAACCTGTTGGCGTGACCAGCACCGTGTGCTCCCATTGGGCAGAGAGCGAGCGGTCACGGGTGGCGATGGTCCAGCCATCGCCCATTTCTTTGATCTCACGGCGACCCGCATTGATCATGGGTTCAATGGTGAAGGTCATGCCGGCTTCCAAGGTGACGCCAGTCCCCGATTTGCCGTAGTGAAGGACTTGTGGCTCTTCGTGAAAGACCTGGCCTATGCCGTGACCGCAAAATTCGCGAACGATGCTGCATCCCTGGCCTTCGGCAAAGACTTGAATGGCCGAGCCGATGTCGCCCAATCGGGCTCCGGGTTTGACCCGAACAATGCCATGCCACATGGCCTCGTAAGTGATCCGGCACAGGCGCTTGGCCTGAATGGATGCATCCTCGCCAACGATGAACATCCGGCTGGTGTCGCCGTGCCAGCCGTCCTTGATGACGGTGATGTCGATGTTGACGATGTCCCCTTTTTTGAGCGGCTTTTCATTGGGAATGCCATGGCACACCACATGGTTCACCGAAGTGCAAATCGACTTGGGGTAGGGCTGATAGCCCGGTGGGCAATAGTTGAGTGGAGCTGGAATGGCCTGTTGAACGCCAACAATGTGGTCGTGGGCCAATTTGTCGAGCTCATCGGTGGTGATGCCGGGTTGCACATGGGGGGTGAGCATGTCCAGCACCTCGGAAGCAAGGCGGCCGGCGAGTCGCATGCCTTCAATGTCGGCTGCGGATTTAATCGTGATCGTCATGGGGCGTGATTATGGCTTGCATACACCGGGCCACTTGG
>JBEAMY010000258.1:0-12568 GCA_041165725.1 Pseudomonadota bacterium | reverse complement strand
TGCCAAAAGTGGAACCCGCGACTTTGTGTCCAAGTTGAGCACCGAGCAATCTTCAGATGCTCAATCCCAGGGCGCTTTGATCGGTCAATTTGGTGTGGGCTTTTACTCGGGGTTCATCGTGGCCGATCGCATCACCGTGCAAAGCCGTCGCGCAGGCCTTGGAGCGGATCAAGGCGTGGAGTGGCGCAGCACAGGAACCGGCGAGTTTGAAACCGAGGTCATTCACAAAGCCGATCGCGGTACCCGTGTGATCTTGCACCTTCGCGACGACTCAGAGGACTACCTCAACGCTTGGAAAGTCAAATCCACCGTCAACAAGTATTCCGACCATATTTCTTTGCCGATTCAGATGCGCAAGGAAGTCTGGCAAGAAGGTGAGAACAACCAGCCTGGCCAAATGGTGACCACCGATGAGTGGGAAACCATCAACAAGGCCAATGCGCTATGGGCCCGGTCCAAGAAGGATGTCACTCCAGAAGAGTACAAATCCTTTTATCAGACCTTGTCGTTTGATTCGGACGAACCCTTAGCATGGAGCCATAACCGCGTCGAGGGCAGCACCGAATACACGCAGTTGTTGTTCATCCCTCAAAAAGCCCCCTTTGACCTCTGGAACCGTGAACGAAGTGCGGGCATCAAGCTCTACGTCAAACGCGTTTTCATCATGGACGAAGCCGAATCGCTGCTTCCTAGCTACCTGCGCTTCGTTAAAGGGGTGGTGGATTCAGCCGATTTGCCACTGAACGTGAGCCGTGAGTTGCTACAAGAGAGTAAAGATGTGCGCGCCATTCGCGATGGAAACACACGCCGTGTGCTGTCGATGTTGGAGGACATGGCCCAACACAATGTGCCCGGTGATGACGCCAGCGAAGAAGACAAGGCCCAGGCCGGCAAATACACCGCCTTCTATTCGGAATTCGGTGCGGTCCTGAAAGAAGGCCTGGGCGAAGACTTTGCCAACCGCGACAAGATTGCCAAGCTGCTGCGATTTGCCAGCACACACAACGATGTGGCAGAGGTGTCGCTGGCGCAATACAAGGCGCGCATGAAGCCTGAGCAACAAGCCATTTATTACCTCACCGCCGACTCTTTGCCTGCTGCAAGGAACAGCCCCCAGCTTGAAGTGTTCCGCAAAAAGGGTATTGAGGTCTTGCTCATGACCGATCGCGTTGACGAATGGGCATTGGGTCATTTGCATGAATTCGACGGCACGAGCTTGCAGTCCGTTGCCAAGGGTGCAGTGGATTTGGGTGAGCTTCAAGACGAAGCCGAAAAGAAAGCCGTTGAGCAAGCTGCCGAAGATTTCAAACCCACTTTGGAGAAGCTCAAGCTGGCCCTTAAACACAAGGCTCAAGACGTGTCGGTGTCCAGTCGATTGGTGGATTCACCTGCTTGCTTGGTGGTCAAAGATGGTGAGATGTCTTTGCAAATGTCCAGGCTGCTCAAGCAAGCGGGTCAAAAAGCACCTGATGTGAAACCGGTTCTCGAGATCAACCCCTCTCATGTGCTGGTCAAGCGCCTTCAAACGGATTCAGGTGTGCACTTTGACGATCTGGCGCACATTCTTTTTGATCAGGCCCTGCTTTCTGAAGGGGGCTTGCCCGATGACCCAGCAAGCTATGTCAAACGGGTGAATGCTTTGTTGGCTGGATGAGCGGGTTCATGTGAGCTTGGGTCTCAGCTGCTCGGCAGACCCAGCTCAGATGCCCCAGACAATGGGGACCTCAGCAGCGTGACATTGCTTCAACATCTCCAGCATGGGCAATGCCCTGTGCTTGAAGTGCACCGTCTGGGCTTTGCTGTCTGACTCTTGATCCGCCTCTGAACGACCTTCACCTTGCTTGCTGGAAGACATTGCTTTGGCTTCCTCTTCGATGGCTTTTTCAATTGCTGCGATGCAAGAGGGCATGTCCTTGACTTGAATGATGCCCTTTTCATCGTCTGCCTTGCCCATGACTTTGAGCAAGCGCCTGCCGTGCGGATCGAGCAGCAGCAAGTCGCCAGTGACTTTGGATTTGAAGCGAAACAGCATCACTTGAGTTTAGCCACTATCCAGGCATTGATGTCGTCCGGTTTTTCATACATCACCCAATGCCCCGCATCCTCAATCAAGGTAAAGCTGCTTAAACGTTCGGTTTCAAACAAAGCAGGAATGAGCTGCAGCCGATCAGGGTACAAGCGATCTGAATCTCCAAATGCAAAGTGAACTGGGCACGACCATTGGTGTTGGGCCTTGACGACCACATCGGTTCTGGCCAGGCGCCTTCGCTTCATGCGATCGCGCGCGACGTTATCGGCCTGCAATTGAAGCGTTTCCTCTGTGATGGATTTGTCGTGCTTGAGCATGAACGATTTGAGGTTGTGCCTGTGAATTTCCATCCTTTGTTCGACCGTCATGTCTGGCAAGAACCCTCTGATGTGAGGTGGTGGACCATCGAACAGGCCAAGGCCAGGCGTGCCCAGCATGAGTACGGTTTTAAATCGCTGGGGGTATTGCGCTGCCAACAAGCCAGCAAGCATCCCGCCAAAGGAAAATCCGGCCACATTGATTGGCCTTTGTTCAAACAATTGCTGAAGGCCTAGCGCTACGGGTTCAATCAGATCGTCCACATCTTGAACACCTTGTGGCAATTCGGAATCTCCGAAACCTGGCAGATCAAGCGCCCAAACGGGGCGCACCTTGCTGAGCGCCAACACGTTTTTGCACCAGTGGCTCCAGCTTCCGCTGCCGCCATGAAACAAGACCAGAGGCACATCTGCTGCGTGCTCATTCCATGCATGCCAGACTTGTTGACATCCATTGATGTTCAGGGTCACTCGTTTGGCAGCTTGTTCGGCAAGTTTGAATGACATGGAGATGGACATTGGCTTGAGCTTATGGTGCCTTAAACAACAACGCCCACCAAAAGGTGGGCGTTGAGGATTGGTTGCGCGAGAAGGATTTGAACCTCCGACCTTTGGGTTATGAGCCCAACGAGCTACCAGACTGCTCCATCGCGCGGCTGATTGAAATGATTCTAGCGGATCATTCTGCGGACTTGGTGTTGTCTGCAGTGATTTCGGGCCTATCGACCAATTCGATCAGGGCCATGGGTGCGTTGTCACCGACGCGGTAACCCATCTTGAGGATGCGGGTGTAACCGCCAGGACGGGTTTGGAAGCGGGGGCCGAGTTCAGCAAAGAGTTTGACCACGGCATCCCTATCGCGCAAACGGTTGAATGCGAGACGCTTATTGGCCAAGGTGGGGGCTTTGCTGAGTGTGATCATGGGCTCGATCACGCGGCGCAGTTCTTTGGCCTTGGGTACTGTGGTTTGAATGGCTTCATGATGAATCAATGAGTTCATCATGTTCCTGAGCATGGCCAGCCGGTGTGAGCTGGTGCGATTGAGTTTTCTGAGACCGTGTCCGTGACGCATGTCGAATCCTTTCGATGCTGTTTGAGTTTTACCGACCGCCGTATCAGGTACGGCCGGGGGACGCGCTTGTCAATCAGCGCTTGTCGAGGCCAGCAGGTGGCCAGTTCTCCAAACGCACACCCAGGGTCAAGCCACGCGAAGCCAAGACTTCCTTGATCTCGTTGAGTGACTTGCGGCCCAGGTTGGGCGTCTTGAGGAGTTCATTCTCGGTGCGCTGAATGAGGTCACCGATGTAATAAATGTTTTCGGCCTTGAGGCAGTTGGCAGAGCGAACAGTGAGTTCAAGCTCGTCAACAGGGCGCAAGAGAATGGGATCAAACTGTTGGGTGCTGCGCTGTGCGGGTGCGTCAAAAGCAGCGAGTTCCCCACCTTCGAGCTGGGCAAAGACAGCCAGTTGCTCTACCAAAATCTTGGCCGATGAACGGATGGCGTCTTCAGCGGTGATGGCGCCGTTGGTTTCGATGTCAACCACAAGGCGATCCAAATCGGTGCGCTGCTCGACACGAGCGTTTTCTACGCTGTAGCTGACGCGCTTGACGGGCGAAAAAGAAGCGTCAAGAACGATTCGGCCGATGGATTTATTGGGCTCGTCGGCATGGCGACGCATGTTGCCGGGCACATAGCCTCGGCCTTTTTCGACCTTGAGTTGAATGTCAATCTTGCCGCCTTGCGACAAGGTGCAGATGAGGTGGTCTGCATTCATGATTTCAACGTCATGGGGAGTTTGAATGTCGGCTGCGGTGACAGGGCCTTCGCCATCTTTACGCAGGCTGAGCGTGACTTCATCACGGTTGTGCAGTTTGAAGACCACGCCCTTGAGGTTCAACAGGATGTTGACCACGTCTTCTTGGACGCCATCGATGCTGGAGTACTCATGAACAACACCAGCGATGGTGACTTCGGTGACTGCATAGCCCACCATGGAGGACAGCAAGACACGACGCAATGCATTGCCCAGGGTGTGGCCGTAGCCACGCTCAAAAGGTTCGAGCTCGACTCGGGCGCGATTGGCTCCCAAGGGTTCAACGTGAATGTTTTTGGGCTTGAGGAGGTTGGTTTGCATGAGGGTCCTTTCAATACCCCCGGTTCGTTACACCGGTAAGGCTGAATGTTGGAAACCGATCTGGCTTTCGCCAGACCAAACATCGCAGATGCCAGATGGCATCAACGTGAATAAAGTTCAACGATCAAAGATTCGTTGACGTCGGAAGCAAACTCATCGCGGTCGGGGGCTTTCTTGAAAACACCTTCGGCCTTGTCGACGTTGACCTCAACCCATCCGGGCATGCCCACCTGAGTGGCCAATTGCAAGGCCTCCTGAACGCGGACTTGCTTTTTGGATTTCTCACGCACTGACACCACGTCACCTGACTTCACCATGTAGGAGGGAATGTTGACGGGTTTGCCATTGACCTCGATGGCCTTGTGAGAGACCAACTGACGGGCCTCAGCACGGGTAGAACCAAAACCCATGCGATAGACCACGTTGTCGAGGCGTGACTCCAGCAAACCAAGTAGGTTGGAGCCAGTGTTACCGCGGATGCGCGACGCCTCTTCGAAATAACGGCGGAATTGGCGCTCGAGCACACCGTACATGCGCTTGACTTTTTGCTTTTCACGCAATTGGTTGCCGTAATCGGAGGTGCGCTGACCCGAGGTGCGACCGTGCTGACCAGGCTTGCTGTCGAACTTGGCCTTGTCGCTGATGGCGCGGCGTGCGCTCTTCAGGAAAAGATCGGTGCCTTCACGGCGAGAGAGTTTGGCCTTGGGGCCTAGGTAACGTGCCACTTGAGTTTCCTTTCATCTGACCGCTGATTGCAGCGGCGAGCCAAACCATTTCAGGTTCGGCTGTGGGCGGTTAATGAAAAATCAGATGCGGCGGCGCTTTTGAGGGCGGCAGCCGTTATGGGGAACAGGCGTCACATCAGAAATAGAGGTGATGCGAATGCCAAGCGCCCCCAGGGCGCGAACCGAAGATTCACGGCCGGGGCCGGGACCTTTGATTTCGACGTCCAGGTTTTTGATGCCTTGTTCCATGGCTGCGCGGCCTGCCACTTCGGATGCAACCTGTGCAGCAAAAGGGGTGGACTTGCGTGAGCCCTTGAAACCTTGACCACCCGACGAAGCCCAAGACAAAGCGTTGCCCTGACGATCCGTGATGGTGATGATGGTGTTGTTGAAAGAGGCGTGAACGTGCGCAATGCCGTCCGAAATGTTCTTGCGAACTTTCTTGCGGACGCGTTGGGATGCGTTGTTGACTTGTGTCTTGGCCATGTGGTTCCCCGATTATTTCTTCAGTGCCTGAGCTGCCTTGCGCGGGCCCTTGCGGGTGCGGGCATTGGTGCGGGTGCGTTGACCACGCATCGGCAAGCCACGACGATGACGGAAACCACGATAACAACCGATGTCCATCAATCGCTTGATGTTCATCGTGGTTTCACGACGCAGGTCACCCTCAATGGTGAAGGTGCCAATCTGATCGCGGACTTTTTCAAGCTCTGCATCGGTCAGATCTTTGATCTTCTTGGAATAGGCGATGCCGCATGCTTCGCAAATCTTGCGAGCGCGGGTGCGGCCAATCCCAAAGATCGCCGTCAGGCCGATCTCAGCATGCTGATGTGGCGGAATGTTGATGCCAGCAATACGTGCCATTGCGTTTCCCCTGTGTATTCGTTGGTTGCCGATCAGCCTTGACGCTGCTTATGACGGGGGTCTGTGCAAATGACACGAACCACACCGTGACGGCGAATGATCTTGCAGTTGCGGCAAATTTTCTTTACCGAAGCCGAAACTTTCATTTTTCACTCCTCTTCGCTGGTTTCCAAGAAACCAACTTGTTCAAAACCGGCCTTATTTGGCCCTGAAAACAATCCTCGCCCTCGACAAGTCGTAAGGCGTCATTTCTACCGTGACCTTATCGCCAGGAAGAATGCGGATGTAGTGCATGCGCATCTTTCCGGAAATATGACCAAGGACCACATGTCCGTTTTCCAGTTTGACCCGGAAAGTTGCATTGGGCAGGTTTTCAACCACTTCCCCTTGCATTTGAATCACATCGTCTTTGGCCATGTTCAGTTGCCCATCGTGGGTTTAAAACTGGCCTTCTTGAGCAAGGACTCGTACTGCTGACTCATCATGTAGTTTTGCACCTGGGCCATGAAGTCCATGGTGACCACCACAATGATCAGCAATGACGTCCCACCAAAATAGAAGGGCACGTTGTACTCAAGAATCAAAAATTCGGGGAGCAAACACACCACACTGATGTAGATGGCTCCTATGAATGTCAGTCTCAACAAAATTTTGTCGATGTAGCGTGCGGTTTGATCGCCAGGGCGAATGCCTGGAACAAATGCGCCTGAGCGCTTGAGGTTGTCTGCGGTCTCACGGCTGTTGAATACCAGCGCCGTGTAGAAAAAGCAGAAAAACACGATGGCCGCCACATAAATCATGATGTAAATGGGCTGACCCGGCGAGAGAGCCGCTGAGATGTCTTTCAGCCAATTCATGCCTTCACCTTTGCTGAACCAGCTCACCACGGTGCTGGGCAACAAAATGATGGAAGACGCAAAGATGGGAGGAATCACACCTGCCATGTTGATTTTCAAGGGGAGGTGAGACGACTGACCGCCATAGACTTTGTTGCCCACCTGACGCCTAGCATAGTTCACCAAAATCTTGCGCTGACCACGTTCGATGAAAACCACCAAATAGGTGACAAGCACCACGAGCGTCACGATGATCATGGCGACGATGATGCTCATCGCACCAGTGCGGACCAATTCGAGCAAACCACCCACTGCATTGGGCAAGCCCGCAGCAATACCAGCAAAAATCAAGATGGAAATGCCATTGCCCAAGCCACGCTCAGTGATTTGCTCACCCAACCACATCAGGAACATGGTTCCTGCGGTCAGGGTCAACATGGCCGTGAATCTGAACATGAAGCCGGGCTCGATCACGAGACCGGGAGATGATTCAAGGGCCAACGCAATGCCCATGGACTGAAACAAAGCCAAGGCCACAGTGCCGTAACGGGTGTATTGAGTGACTTTGCGACGACCTGCTTCGCCTTCTTTCTTCAACTGCTCCAGTGACGGAACGACATAGGTCATCAATTGCATGATGATCGATGCCGAGATGTAGGGCATGATGCCCAACGCAAACACGGTGAAGCGTGAAAGCGCACCGCCAGAGAACATGTTGAATAAGCTGAGAATGCCGCCTTGCTGGCCTTCAAACAATTTTTGCAACTGGGTGGGATCGATGCCGGGCACAGGGATGTGCGCACCAACCCGGTAGACCACCAGGGCCAACAACAAAAACACCAGACGGCGACGCAAGTCGCCGTATTTGGGTGCTGATGAAGAACCAGTTGCCACGTTCTGCGCGTCCTTATTCGCTCAGCGAACCACCAGCAGCTTCAATGGCCGCCTTGGCACCAGCCGTGGCACCGATGCCTTTGAGCTTGACTGCCTTGGAGATTTCGCCAGACTTGATGACTTTGACCACACGGGTCAATTCACCAATGAGGCCTGCATTTTTGAGGACCAACATGTCGATTTCTGCGGCATCGAGATGCCCCAGAGCCGACAAAGTGACTTCTGCGTTGTACTTGAGCGAACGCGATTTGAAACCGCGCTTGGGCAGACGGCGTTGCAAAGGCATTTGACCGCCTTCAAAGCCGACCTTGTGGTAGCCGCCCGAACGGGATTTTTGACCTTTGTGGCCACGGCCTGCGGTCTTGCCCAAGCCGGAACCAATGCCACGACCCACGCGTCGACGCGAAGGACGAGAGCCTGCAGCGGATTGAATGGTGTTGAGTTGCATGACTGACCTTTAGAGCACTTTGACCATGTAACTGATCTTGTTGATCATGCCGCGAACAGCGGGCGTGTCTTGGAGTTCGCGCACGCTACCGATTTTGCGAAGACCCAGACCACGAACCGTATCGCGGTGAGATTGCTTGGTGCCAATGGGGCTGCGCACCAATTGAACTTTGAGGGTTTGCTGACTCATGTGTATCTCCCGGGTCAGGCGGTGAAGAGGTCTTCAACCGACTTGCCACGCTTGGCAGCCACTTCTGAGGGGGTGGTGCTGCGGTTGAGTGCGTCAAAAGTGGCGCGAACCATGTTGTAAGGGTTGGTGGAGCCATGGCTCTTGGCCACGATGTCCGTGATGCCCATCACTTCAAAAATGGCGCGCATGGGGCCACCTGCAATGATGCCGGTACCCTTAGAGGCAGGAACCAACATCACACGGGCTGCACCGTGACGACCTTCAACACGGTGATGCAAGGTGCCTTCTTTCAAGGAAACCTTGGTCATGTTGCGGCGGGCTTCTTCCATGGCCTTTTGGACTGCAGCGGGCACTTCTTTGGATTTGCCCTTGCCCATGCCCACGCGACCATCGCCATCACCCACCACAGTGAGTGCCGCAAAAGCCAGAATGCGCCCGCCCTTGACCACTTTGGTCACGCGATTGACGGCAATCATCTTCTCCCGCATACCATCGTCGCGGGCTTCGTTTTGGACTTTAGCTTGTACTTTTGCCATGATGATTCCTCAATCAGAACTGAAGGCCGGCTTCGCGGGCAGCTTCAGCAAGCGCCTTGACGCGGCCGTGGTATGCAAAACCTGAACGGTCGAATGCGACCTTCTCGACACCAGCGGCCTTGGCTTTTTCTGCAATGCGCTTGCCCACCATGGTTGCCGCTGCAGCGTTCCCGCCTTTGCCCACAGCACCCAATGTCTTGCGGACTTCGGCTTCGGCCGTTGAAGCGGAGGCAATCACACGGGCGCCGTCTTCGGACACCACAGTGGCGTAAATGTGCAAATTGGTGCGATTGACCATCAAGCGGGCAACGCCCAACTTGGCAATGCGAACCCGGGTTTGACGTGCACGGCGCAGTCGTTGCTGCTTCTTGTTCAACATGTCGCAGCTCCTTATTTCTTCTTGGTCTCTTTGAGAGTGATGCGCTCGTCGGCATAGCGAATGCCTTTGCCTTTGTAAGGCTCAGGAGGACGCACAGCACGAATCACAGCAGCGATCTGACCCACAACTTGGCGGTCAGCACCCTTGATGATGATTTCGGTCGGGGCCGGTGTTTCGACTTTGATGCCAGCAGGCATGTCGATGGCCACGGGGTGAGAAAAACCAACGGTCAGGTTCAACTTGGTACCCGCAGCTTGGGCACGATAACCCACACCCACAAGCGCAAGCTTTTTCTCGAAGCCCTTGGTCACGCCCGTCACCATGTTGTTGACCAACTGGCGCAGCGTACCGCTCATGGCGTTGGCTTCGCGTGATTCGTTGGCAGGCGCAAAATGCACGCTGCCAGACTCTTGAGAGACTTTGACCAATGCGTTGTTGGCAACGCTGAGCGAGCCACCCGCGCCTTTGACGCTGATTTGATCTGCCTTGATGGTGATGTCCACGCCCTGAGGAATGGTCACCGGCATTTTTCCAATGCGAGACATGTGAGCTCCTTCCTCAAGCAACGTAGCAAAGAACTTCGCCGCCAACGCCTTGGGCGCGAGCTTTGCGATCGGTCATCACGCCCTTGGGGGTGGTGACAATCGCCACACCCAGTCCGTTCATGACCTGAGGAATGTCGTGACGGCCCTTGTAGACGCGCAAGCCAGGACGGCTCACACGCTCAATGCGCTCGATCACAGGACGGCCTGCGTAGTACTTGAGTTCGACATCGATCTCGCTCTTTCCACCCTCGGTGCGAACGCGATAGTTTTCGATGTAGCCCTCGTCCTTCAGAACCTGAAGGATGGCAGCTTTAACTTTGGAAGCCGGCACGCTGACGTTGGTTTTTGCAACCATTTGTGCGTTGCGGATGCGTGTCAGCAAATCGGCAATGGGATCGCTCATGCTCATCGTTATCTCCTTGCCAATTACCAGCTGGCCTTGGTGATGCCAGGGATGGTGCCTTCGAAGGCCATCTCACGGATCTTGGACCGACCCAGACCGAACTGACGGAAAGTGCCACGGGGACGACCCGTGATTTCGCATCGAGCGCGCTGGCGCGTGGGGTTGGCATTGCGAGGCATTTTTTGCAACGAGTCACGTGCGGCTGCACGCTCTTCCTCGCTGCGCTTGGCATCTTTTGCAATTGCCTTGAGTTCGGCATACTTGGACGCGAACTTGGCCACCAATTTGGCGCGCTTGAGTTCGCGCTGGATCAATGCAGTTTTAGCCACAAGTCACCTCAATTCTTGAAGGGGAAGCGGAAAGCGGCGAGCAGTGCTTTGCACTCTTCATCCGTTTTGGCCGTGGTGGTGATGCTGATGTTGAGGCCGCGCAAGGCATCAACCTTGTCGTACTCGATTTCAGGGAAGATGATCTGTTCTTTGACGCCAATGTTGTAGTTACCACGGCCATCAAATGCACGACCTGAAATGCCGCGGAAGTCACGGACACGGGGAAGTGCAATGGTCACAAAGCGGTCGAGAAACTCAAACATCTGAACGCCACGCAATGTGACCATGCAACCGATGGCCTGACCTTCGCGGATCTTGAAACCTGCAATGGCTTTGCGAGCCTTGGTGACCACCGGTTTTTGTCCGGCAATTTTGGTCAGGTCAGAAACAGCGTGCTCCATGACCTTCTTGTCTGCCACCGCTTCGCTCACACCCATGTTGAGGGTGATCTTGGTGAAGCGGGGAACTTCCATCACTGACTTATAGCCAAACTGCTGCGTCAGCTGGGGAACCACTTTTTCACGGTAGTGTTGTTGCAAACGTGCCATGGTCATGCCACCTTGATTTCTTCGCCACTGGATTTGAAAACGCGGACTTTCTTGCCGTCGGCCTGGACTTTGATGCCCACGCGATCGGCTTTGCCCGTGCTTGCGTTGTAGATGGCTACATTGGATTGGTGAATGGGCATGGACTTGTCCAGAATGCCACCCTGAGAACCCGCCATGGGGTTGGGCTTGGTGTGCTTTTTAACCACATTCACACCTTCAACCACCACATGGGTTTCATCTTTGCGCAAAACCACCTTGCCACGCTTGCCCTTATCGCGACCAGCGATGACGATGACTTCGTCGCCTTTACGAATTTTGTTCATGGTCATGTCCTCACAGCACTTCGGGAGCGAGCGACACGATCTTCATGAAGCGCTCGGTACGCAATTCACGCGTGACCGGCCCAAAGATGCGGGTGCCAATCGGCTCGAGTTTGTTGTTGAGCAACACAGCTGCATTGCCATCAAATTTGATGAGCGAGCCATCGTTGCGACGGATGCCCTTGGCTGTGCGCACCACCACCGCACTGTAGACCTCGCCTTTTTTGACTCGGCCACGGGGGGCAGCTTCTTTGATGCTGACCTTGATGATGTCGCCCACGCTGGCATAGCGCCGCTTGGAGCCGCCAAGGACTTTGATGCACAAAACGGATTTCGCACCCGTGTTGTCGGCCACTTCTAGCCGTGATTCGGTTTGGATCATGTTTTTGTTCCCAACTTGTATCGGCTTCCGGTCTCCCAGGATGGCCGATCAGTCTTGGTTCCGTGAGCTTGGATCTGGCATTTGCACTCGTGCCACAATTTTGTGACACCAATTGCAACCACCTGATGTTCGGCCCTTTGGATGGACTAGACGAACTCTTCCGCCAACGGCGAAAGACCATGATTATGGCATAAATTAGGCGCCTCACTAAAGATTCAGCCTCCACACCCAAGAAAGTCACCCAGATGCCATCAAATTCAAACTTTAATATTCACTTCATTGGGGGCGGGAACATGGCCTCCGCCTTGATCGGTGGGTTGATGCGCATTGGGTTTGAGCCCGCCCACATCACCGTGATTGATCCAGTGGAGGAAGTCCTTCAACGTCACCGCGCCCATGGCCTCACCGCCCTTGCCCAGTTTCAAGCCCCGCCAAACCCCATCGACCTGGTCATTTGGGCCGTCAAGCCCCAAACCTTTAGGCAAGCTTGCGCCGATGTGGCCCCACATGCGCGCGAAGCCTTGCACCTGAGTGTGGCCGCTGGCTTGACCACTGAATCTTTGTCGCGCTGGCTTGGCAGCGAGCGGATTGTTCGCGCCATGCCCAATACCCCAGCCCTCATCGGCAAAGGGCAAACAGGCCTATTTGCCTGTGCCGCGGTGACGGCTCAGGATAGACAACGCGTTGAG
>JBEAMY010000257.1:0-3827 GCA_041165725.1 Pseudomonadota bacterium | reverse complement strand
CGTGAAAGCCCCAGCACTCGCGGTCGACCAACCCATCTCGTGCGTGACCGTGGGCATGAAGCCCACCACGGACAACCACTGCGAGGAATACACGGCAAAGCAAAGGGCCACGCACCAAGCGGGTGGCGAACGCAACACCTTGAGCAACAAGCGAGGCCACGGCTTGGCCTTGATCTTGGGGCTTGGCGGATCAGCAGGCACTCGCTGCCAAACGGTCAGTGCTGTGAGGGCGCTCACGGCAGAGAGCAGCAACCACCATCCCGACCAGTCCACAAGCTGCATGACCCAAGGCCCCAGCAACAATGCAGTGGCGCTGCCCGTGGGCATGTAACTGCCCCACCAGCCCAAGCGCCCTGCGAGCAGTTGCGCTGGGGTATGTCGGCGAATGAGTCCGGGTGCAGGCATGACCGTCAACAAAAAGCCCACGCCTTCCAAGGCGCGCCAAGCCATGAGGCTCTGCGCCGTGCTGGCACCCGAGCCCAACGCACTGGCCAGCGTGAGCAAGACCAGCCCTGCCAGCATGCTGCGCCGCAAGCCCAAGCCGTCGGCGCTCAGACCAACGAACACGCCCAAGCTCATGCCCGCGAGTTGAACCAGGGACAACAAAAAACCGGCTTGCACCAAGCTGATGCCCAAAGACTCGCCCAGCACGGGCAAAGCTGGCGGCAATTTGCCCACATGCAGCGCAGCCGTCATGCCCGCCATGACCACCACCCAAGACACCGAAGAGGCGGTGTGCGATGGGTCCGATGTGACGGACGACTCAGTTGGCATGCGGGGCCTCTTGTCCAGTCAGGCGATGGTGGGCCTTGCTGGCGAATCGGTCGGTCATGCCCGCGATGTAGTCGGCCACAGCGCGCTCGCGGTCTTCGCGCTGGGCGTAGTCAGCGGGCATGAGGTCTGGCGACTGCAGGTAAGTGGCGAATAAATCCCGCACCACGGTCTTGGCCCAGTTGGTGGTGTTGACAACCTGGGCATGGCGATAGAGGTTGTCGAACAAAAACCGTTTGAGCAGCGTTGAGGCTTCGCGCATGGGCTCGGAAAAGCACACCAAGGGTGCATGAGCCCTGACCTCGTCCACATGGCGCACGCCTGAATCGCGCAATGCCGATTCGGTGCTGTCGATGAGGTCGTAGATTTGCGCGCTCAGCATTCGGCGTATGGCTTCGTGCAACACGCGCCTGTCGCTCAATCCCGAATGCGCGCGACGCACCTCGCTGGCATGGCGCTCAAACAGGTCGACGGCTTTCAACTGATCGAGTTTGAGCAAGCCCGAGCGCACGCCGTCATCAATGTCGTGCGCGTTGTAGGCGATCTCATCGGCCAAGTTGCACAGTTGCGCCTCCAGGCTGGGTTGCTGGCGCAGCAAAAAACGCTGGCCCACGCCTTGAGGTTCACGCGCCTCCAGCCTGCGGGCGTTGTTGAGTGAGCAATGTTTGAGGATGCCTTCGCGGGTCTCGAAACAAAGGTTGAGGCCGTTGAAGTCGGCATAACGCTCTTCGAGTTCGTCGACCACGCGCAAGCTTTGGAAGTTGTGCTCAAAGCCACCGTGCTCGCGCATGCAGTCGTTGAGCGCGTCTTGACCAGCGTGACCAAACGGGGTGTGTCCCACATCGTGGGCCAAGGCAATGGCTTCCACCAAATCTTCGTTGAGCCTCAAGGTGCGCGCCATGGAGCGCCCCAACTGGGCCACTTCCAAAGAGTGCGTCAACCGGGTTCGGAACAAATCGCCTTCGTGGTTGAGGAAGACTTGGGTTTTATAGACCAGACGGCGAAAAGACGATGCGTGGACGATGCGATCGCGGTCACGCTGGTGATCGTTGCGTGTGGGGGCGGCGGGCTCGGCGTGACGTCGCCCACGGGATTGTTCGGGCCAGCAGGCGTACGCCGCCAGACTCATTCGCAGCACGCCTCAATCACTTGGGCCACCAGGTCGTCGGGCGCAGCCCTGACGATGGCCCGGCCGGGTCCGTCGATGAGCACAAAACGGATCTCGCCCGCTTGCGCTTTTTTGTCAACGCGCATGTGCGCAAGGTATTCGGCCGCGCCCAAACGAGGGCCTTTGATGGGCAAGCCCGCTTTTTGGATCAGACCGGTGAGCCGCTGAACAAAGGCGCGGTCCACCAAACCCAAGCGGCACGACAACTCGCTGGCCATGACCATGCCACAGCCCACGGCCTCGCCGTGCAACCAAACCCCAAAACCCAGACCCGCCTCGATGGCATGGCCAAAGGTATGGCCGAAGTTCAAAACCGCGCGCAGATTGGATTCGCGCTCATCCAAACCCACGACCTCAGCCTTGATGGCACAGCTGCGATGCACGGCATGGGCCACCGCATCGGTGTCTCGGCGCATCAAGGCGTCCAAGTGAGATTCGATCCAGTCCAAGAACGCCATGTCGGCGATGGGTCCGTACTTGATCACCTCGGCCAGGCCTGCTGACCACTCGCGCTCGGGCAAGGTGTTGAGCACATCGAGGTCGCAAATCACGCGCTGGGGCTGGTAAAAAGCCCCGATCATGTTTTTACCCAAGGGATGGTTGATGGCGGTCTTGCCACCCACCGAGGAATCGACCTGGGCCAGCAAGGTGGTGGGGATTTGAACAAAGGGCACGCCCCTCATGTAGCAAGCCGCCGCAAAACCCACCATGTCACCGACCACGCCGCCGCCCAAAGCGTAGAGCACGGTTTTTCGGTCGCAGCCTCGTTCCAGCAGAGTGTCGAACAAGGTTTGCAGGGTCTGCCAGTTTTTATGGGCCTCGCCATCGGGCAATTGAATGGGAATCACCTCGCCGTGCAGGGGAGCCAAGGCCTGGGCCACGGCCTGCGCGTAAAGCGGCCCCACGGTGGTGTTGCTCACGAGCAGTGCCTGCGCCGATCGGGGCAGTCCTTCCCAAGTGCTGGCTTGTTGGAACAGGCCGCTGCCAATGCGGATCGCATAGCTGCGCTCGCCCAAGTTAATTTGAAGTTCTTGATTCATGGTGCGCTGGGGCTGAAGACACATCGGCCGGTGGAGGTTCGGGCCAGTTGGCCCGCTCGGCCAAGGTCTCGGGCAATTTGGAAAGAATGGTTTGGATGAGCACGCCCACACGCGGTCGGGGCAAATCGATGACGTGATGCGCCGATTCTTTGTAAAGCGGATCACGGATCTGGAACAACTCGCGCAGTCGGCCCATGGGATCGGCCACCTGCAACAGAGGCCGATTCATGTCGTTGCGCAAGCGGCGAAAAACCTCGTGGGGCATGGTGCGCAGGTAAATCACCGTGCTTTGGGCACGGAGCGCTTCGCGGTTGGCGGGCCTGAGCACAGTTCCGCCCCCAGTGGACAGCACGGCAAAAGGCTCCTGAAGCACTTGCGACAACATGCGTTGCTCCAAGTCGCGAAAAGCCTCCTCGCCCTCTCGCTCGAAATGTTCGCGGATCGAGTAACCCAGGTGGGACTCAATGCGCTGATCCAAGTCGATGAAGGGAAGGTGGAGCCGTCGGGCCAACTGGCGACCCACGGTGGATTTGCCGCTGCCCGGCATGCCAACCAAAGCCAACAAGGGAATCTGCCTTCACGGGGAAAAGGCCCGTTCGTCGAGGATTTTAGGCGTGATGAACACCAGCAATTCGCGGCGGCTGTTCTGGCCGGTGCGGTTGCCCAGCAACCAGCCAATCACGGGCCAGTGCATGGCGGTTGGCACCCCGGCGCGCGCCTCTTGCTGGTTGCGCTCCAGGATGCCCCCAATCATGACGGTGCCACCGTCGTCGATCCGCACCTGCGTGCTCAGGTGTTTGGTGTCGATGGCATAGCCCGCCGCGGTGAGCTGGCCCACGCTGTCCTTG
>JBEAMY010000256.1:0-3643 GCA_041165725.1 Pseudomonadota bacterium | reverse complement strand
TTTGTCGGCTTGCGCCCCGGTCATCATGGGTGGGGCCATGGGCGGCTCCGTGCTGGTGGCCACCGATAGGCGCACACCGGGCACCTTGCTTGAAGATGAAACCATCGAGATCAAGGGCAATGCCCGCATGCGCGACGAATTCGGCGATCGCTCACGGATCAACGTCAACAGCTACAACCGCCAAGTCTTGCTGACGGGTCAAGCCAAAAACGAACAAGACCGTGCACGGGCCGAGCAGCTCGCCAGCCGCTTTGAAAACGTCAAAACGGTGTTGAATGAAATCGAAATTGGCATTCCGGCGTCGCTGACCACCCGGTCCAAAGACGCTTTGGTGTCCACCAAAGTCCGAGCGACTTTGGTCGACAGCCGCGACTTGTTTGCCAACGCCTTCAGCGTGACCACTGAAAACGGCGTGGTCTTCCTCATGGGTCGCGTGACCGCCCGCGAGGCCCAAAGCGCCACCGATCTGGTGCGCACGATTTCTGGTGTTCGCAAAGTGGTCCGCGCCTTTGAAATCATCACCGAAGACGAGCTGCGCCGCGCTTTGCCGCCAGCGCCCGCTCATACCGAACCTAAAAAGATGAACTGAACGCCAGGTTCGCCACCCAACGTGGCGAGACCTAGCGTGTTGGGTGGGTCTTGGTCAGCGCAGTCGCTTGATCAGGCTGGAGGTGTCCCAGCGTTGGCCGCCCATTTGCTGGACATCCGCATAAAACTGATCCACCAAGGCCGTCACCGGCAAGCGAGCGCCATTGCGCTTGGCCTCGTCCATCACCAGGCCCAGGTCTTTGCGCATCCAGTCCACTGCAAAACCGAAGTTGAATTGGTCTTGCACCATGGTTTTGCCCCGATTGTCCATTTGCCAGCTTTGCGCCGCGCCCTTGCCGATCACGTCGAGCACCAAGGGCATGTCCAGACCGGCTTTTTGACCAAAGGCAATCGCTTCGCTCAAGCCTTGCACCAGACCGGCAATGCAGATTTGGTTGACCATTTTGGTGAGCTGGCCAGCACCGGTTTCGCCCATGAGGGTGAACGCGCGCGAGAAGGCCATGGCAATGGGTTTGACCTGATCAAACACCGCTTGCTCGCCGCCGCACATCACGGTGAGCAATCCATTGATCGCACCGGCTTCACCCCCCGAGACAGGGGCATCGATGAAGTGCTTGCCCTGAGCCTTTGCCAAAGCAGCAAGCTCACGCGCCACGTTGGCAGAAGCGGTGGTGTGGTCCACCACGGTGGCTCCTGCCTTCAGGCCAGCCAGCACGCCATCGTTGCCCAGCATGACCGAGCGCAGGTCGTTGTCGTTGCCCACGCAGACAAACACCACATCGGCGCCCGCTGCGGCCTCACGGGGTGTGGGGGCTGAGCGGGGGGCTTTGGTCTGGGCAAACTCCTTGCACCATTCGGCCGACTTCGCTGGATTGCGGTTATAGACCGTCACGGCATGCCCCGCTAGTGCCAGGTGACCCGCCATGGGGTAGCCCATGACACCCAGGCCCACAAAGGCGACTTGGCTGCTGGTACAGGGTTCATAGGTTTTGGCATGGGTTCGTGACATGGTTGTTCCTCTTTTCTCATTGAATGGATGCCCTCGGCAATCGGGCTGAAAGAGGCATCATAAAACCCGGGAAGGTCTTGCGCCCAGTTTCAGGGCAAAAGGTCGGGCTTTGCATGGCCATAGGGGGGCAAGGCCATCACAGGTCGATCAGGCCCTGGGCATGCAGTCCATCCATCGCTTGTTGAAAGGTTTGCATGCCCACGCTGGCACCTGTTTGCAAGGCGGTGTGAATTTGGGCGGTCTTGCCTTCTCGGATGAGGTGCCGCACCGCAGGCGTGGCCACCATCACTTCGTGGGCAGCCACTCGACCTTGACCATCGCGGTGCGCCACCAGGTGTTGGCAGATCACCGCAGACAGGGACAAGCTGAGTTGGTTGCGAATCCAGGGCTTTTCATCAGCGCCAAAGGCATCGACGATGCGCTCTATGGTTTGCGGTGCGCTGCGGGTGTGCAAGCTGGCCAGCACGAGGTGTCCGGTCTCGGCGGCTTGCAAAGCCAGGCGAATGGTGTCGAGATCCCTCAACTCGCCCACCAAGATCACGTCTGGGTCTTGTCGCAAAGCGCTTTTGAGGCCGCTGGCAAAGTGGGTGAAGTCCCGGTGCAACTGCCGTTGGTGGATCAGGCTGTTCTTGGGCCTGTGCACAAACTCGACGGGGTCTTCAAGGGTGATGAGGTGAAGCTGGCCATGCTCGTTGAGGTGATCCACCAAGGCCGCCAGCGTGGTGGACTTGCCACTGCCTGTGGCTCCGGTCACCAGGATCAGTCCGTTGGCCTCTTTCAACCAGCTTTTGGCCACGTTGGGAATGCCCAAGCTTTGCCAACTGGGTAAATGGTGCGGGATCAACCTCAGGCTGGCCCCCAAGCCACGCGAATGGACAAAGGCATTGATGCGAACCCGCACATCGCCAAGCGAATGGCTGGCATCGCGTTCTCCTTGAGACAACCAGCTCAGCCAGCTTTGGCGCAGGGCGGCTTTTGCGGCGGTGGGCGCGCCTTGATCGGCGGCGGCTTCAAACAAGGCCGAGAGCCAGTTCACCATGAGCTCGGTGTCCAGCAACAAAGGCGCTTGAGGCGGCCACGCCTGCAAGCAACCCTGCTTCCTCGCCCTGAGTGGCTGGTCTTCGCTCAGGTGCAAGTCACTCACACCTTGGGCCTGCGCCCCTTGCAGGCATTCGTTCAGGGTCATGGGTCGCATTCCGATTTGTGTACAGTCCCAGATCATGAACGAATGGGTTTCACAGTGGCAAGGTGTTCGGCAGCAAATCACTGCCATCGAGCAAAGGCATCACAGACGCCAGGGTGAGGTGAACCTCTTGGCGGTCTCCAAAACCTTTCCGGTTGAGGCCGTGCTTGCAGTCGCCAGGGCCGGTCAGCGCCACTTTGGTGAAAACTACATCCAGGAAGGTGTGGACAAAATCGCCCAGGTGGCTGAACAAGCCCCCGATCTGGCCCACGAACTGGTCTGGCATTGCATTGGGCCCATTCAAAGCAACAAGACCCGGCAGGTGGCCGCCCATTTCCAGTGGGTGCACACCGTGGACCGACTGAAAATTGCCCAGCGTCTCAGCGATCAGCGCCCTGCGCATTTGCCCGACTTGAACGTGCTCATTCAGGTCAACATGGATGGGGGCGACAACAAATCGGGTGTGGCCCCACAAGAGGCTTTGGCTTTAGCCAAGGCGCTTGCCGCTTTGCCCAGGCTCAATTTGCGCGGACTGATGAGCATTCCTGAGCCTGTGGCCGATCCCGATGGCATGCTCGCGGTTCACCTGGCCACCCGAGACCTCTTGGCCCAACTTCAATCGGCCCTGCCTCAGCTCAAGCTGGACGTGTTGTCCATGGGCATGAGCGCAGACCTCGACCCTGCGATTGCTGCAGGCAGCACTTGGGTGCGCGTGGGCACCGCCATTTTTGGAAAACGCACATGAACTTGCTCAAACACTTGCTCAGATGGACCAGCGCTGCGCTTTGCTGCGCAGCCAGCCTCACTCAGGCCCAGCCTTTTTCTTTTGTGGCCATGGGCGATATGCCTTATGGGCCACGGGCCTCCACCCAAGCGCCTTACGAACGTTTGATCGATGCGAT
>JBEAMY010000255.1:0-3083 GCA_041165725.1 Pseudomonadota bacterium | reverse complement strand
TAACCTAGATCAATACGGCTTTGCGAAAAAGCGCTCAACTTTTGCGTCAGTGATTCTACTGAGGGCTGGTTGCAAACTATGATCGGTCAGAGAGGTTTTTGCCAGCACAGCCTATGGCCTTACAGGGCTTTGAGCCCTTGCGCCATGCGGTCTTCGAGATAGGGGCCGTAAAAATCGGGATGGTAAGCACCCTCCATGCGCTCGGCCACTTCTTTGCCACCGGGCCCAAAGAACAACAAGGTGGGCGTGATCGAAACTTTCCACCGCCGAGTCAGTTCATCATGGGTGGTCAACTTGCCCTCAAAGTCGAGCACGGGCAGGTTTTTGCGCATGTCCACCTGCACGATGGTGGTGCCTGAAAGTGCCATGGGTGAGAGGTGACTTTGGCGAGCTTGGCGACAGAACACGCAACCCTCCAAGCTGACCATGACGATCAGGGCTTGCTTGTTTTTCAGGGCGCGGGCCAGTTCGTCGGGCAGCGATTGGGCTGCGGGCAAGGTGGCAGAACGGCCCGATTGCCCCCAAGCGGGGATGGCCGCAAGAGATACCCCCACCTGTAAAAGCCAGTCGCGCCGACGCAAAACACAAGAAGAAAACATAGTCAGTGTGAAAGCCATGAATTGCGGACAGTGCACAATAGCAGGTTTTGCTTAGCGGGCTTGAACAGCCAATCACCTGCACTTTTCAATGTTAGAAACCAATGAATTATTGGAGAAATCCATGAATCTCGCAAACTTGCTTGAAACCTGGGGAGACTCAAATGTACTGGCCATGGCGGGCGCGTTGGTGGGCTTCACCTTTGGCTTGGCCGCCCAGCGCAGCCGGTTTTGTGCCCGTGCGGCCGTGGTGGAGTGCTGCGAAGGCCAGACAGGCGAGCGTTTCAGCGTATGGTGGCTGGCTTTTGGGGCGGCGCTTGTGGGCGTGCAGGTTTTGGTGTTCTTGGGCTGGCTCAAACCTGCAGACGCCCGCTACATTGGCCCAGCAGGAAGCATCTCAGGCGCGGTGCTGGGCGGCTTGTTGTTCGGGGCTGGCATGATTTTGACGCGCGGCTGCGCCAGCCGATTGCTGATTTTGTCGGGCAATGGGAATTTGCGCGCCTTGCTGGCTGGCTTGGTGTTTGCCGTCACGGTGCAAGCGAGCATTGGGGGTTGGCTGGCCCCTGCCCGCCTGGCCTTGGCCAGTTGGTGGCCCATCGAAGGTGGAGCCGGTCGTGATTTGCTGCAGATCACGGGCGTGGGCCCTACAGGTGGGTTGGTAGTGGCGCTGCTGGCGCTGGGCACCGGAATTTTCTTTTTCTTCAAGACTCATAAGCGACGCTGGAGCTTGGCTCTTGGAGCCATCGTTGTGGGCTTGAGCATTTCGTTGGGCTGGGTCCTGACTCAGGCGATCGCCTCGCAGTCTTTTGAAGCGGTGCAAATCCAGGGGCTCAGCTTCAGCAGCGCATCGGCAGAGATGCTGATGCGGGTCCTGTCAAGCGCCACATCGCCCAGCCTGGGCTTTGATGCGGGTTTGCTACCAGCCACCTTCGTGGGATCTTTATTGGGCGCATTGGTGGGGGGCGACTTCAAGTTCGAGGGCTTCAAGACCGAGAACAAACTGGGCCACTACCTCACAGGTGCGGTGCTCATGGGCTTTGGCGCGGTGTTGGCTGGCGGCTGCACTGTGGGCGCGGGTATGACGGGTGGTTCTATTTTTTCGCTCACAGCTTGGCTGACCCTGATCGCCATCTGGCTAGGTGCGGGCCTCTCCTGGCGCATTCACCGCAGCATGGGCTGGCAAATCTGAGTAATTTCTGAGCATGGACTCTTGCGCGATCACTTCGTGTTGAAAAAAAACGCCGCCAATCTCAAGGACTGCGGCGTTTTTTCAATGGCGTGGCAGACAGCCACGCACAAGGAACATCAAGCCAATGTGTCGGCCCAGATGTTTTGCGCCCAGCTCCAAGCGTAAACACCTTCCAGTTCATTGGCCGCGGTAGACACACCACCTGAACCTGGCACGGTCAGCATGGTTTTCTTTTCGGCGTCGTAGCGGTGCACGCTGGCCACATGAACTACATCCTTGGTACTGACATAGCTGTAGCAGGTGTTGTTGTAAATAGGCATCGGGTTGACTTGTTTGCCCATCAACAAAGCGATGACCGCGGCAGCACAGGTTTTGCCGTGTTGGTTGGCCATGTGACCCGACTTGGGCATCAAGGGAGCGACTTGGATCGAATCGCCCAGAACGTGCACGTTTTTGGCCGCTTTAGATTCGAAAGTCAGGAAATCCACTTCGCACCAGCGCTTGTTGGCCGTGGCCAAGCCCGCGTTGACGGCGATGTCGCCAGCACGCATGCTCGGAATCACGTTAAGCACACTGGCCTTGACGTCGTCGTTGAACTCGAACTTCAAGGTGTTGGTGGCTGCATCGACATCGGTGACGCGGTGTTTGCCACGGTACTCGACAATGCCTTTGTAGCGCTCGGCCCAGGCTTTTTTGAACAAAGGACCTTTGGAGGTCACGTCGTCGTTGGCGTCCAACACCAGAACTTTGCTCTTGGGCTTGGCCTTGCTGAAGTATTCGGCCACCTGGCAAGCACGCTCGTAAGGGCCGGGAGGACAGCGGTAAGGGGCTAGCGGGATGGACATGGCGAACACGCCCCCGTCAGGCATGGCTTCGAGTTGCTTGCGCAGGGTGAGGGTTTGTGCGCCGGCCTTCCATGCGTGCATGACTTTGTCTTTGGCACCGGCTTTGTTCATGCCGGGCAGGGTTTCCCACATAAAGTCCACACCGGGCGAGACAATCAGGCGGTCATAACTCAGCTCGGTGCCACCGGCCAGTTTGACAATGCGCTTGTCGGCATCGATGGTGTTAACGCGGTCCTTGATAATCTTGACACCGTGACGTTTGGTCAGGTTGTCATAGGGCGTCGTGATCTCGGTAATGGTTTTGCTGCCGCCAATGACGAGGTTGGACATCGGGCAAGAAATGAAGGCATCGCTTGGCTCAACCAAGGTGACCTGGATCTTGTGTTCAGACCACATGCGAAGGTACTTGGCGGCCGTGGCGCCCGCGTAACCCCCGCCGATGACCACCACTTT
>JBEAMY010000254.1:0-3227 GCA_041165725.1 Pseudomonadota bacterium | reverse complement strand
GTCCATGCTGAACCTTGACTGTGGAACCAGGCGAAAGGGGCACAAGTTGCGCTGAGCCCCTTTCGCCTAGCGGCTTGCGGACAAGCCACCAGGCTTTTCATTCACCGAGGCCTAGACCCCGATGAAGTGGCGATCAAGACTGACAATCAGCCGGCGTACGGCGGGTCAGCTTCTTCTCGGCGGCGTACTTGTCTGCATATTGCTTGACCAAAGGCTTGATGATGGAGTCATCGGCCTCGATCCAGTCGGAGCTCAGGTTCCACTTCTTGCCGTCCCAGGTGTGGACGCGGGCAGAACGAGAGCCTTCATGGTCCAAACAGCTGGTGCTGATGGGTTTCATGATGGTGCCCAGACCCAGTTTGTCCAAAGCCTTTTGATCGAGCGTCAGGTTCTCAAGGCCCCAACGGATTTGTTCGCCTGTCATGACCTTGCCCTTGCCATAGCGAGACTGTGCCTGGCGAACGCCTTCAACCGCCAATGCAGCACTCACGAGGCCGCGGTTGTAAAGCGTGGTGCCCACTTCTTCCAGAGGGCCAGTGCCTTGCTTTTTGCCATGCACATGGGTCTTGACATCAGCAATGACTTTGCCGCCTTCACCAGTGGCGACCAGGCCGTTATAGCCCTTGGCGGCTTCGCCGACGTCTTTGACATCGGGTTCAGCGGCAGACCACCACACGCCATACATCTTCTCGCGGGGGTAGCCCGTTGCAACTGCTTCTTTCAGAGCGGCAGAGTTCATGACACCCCATCCCCAAAGGAGGACGTAATCAGGGCGTTGCTGGCGGATTTGCAACCAGGTGGCCTTTTGCTCAACACCAGGTGCTGTCACGGGCAACAGGCTCAGGTCATAGCCTTGCATCTTGGCGCGCTCTTGCAAAAGAGGAATCGGCTCTTTGCCGTAGGGGCTGTCGTGATAAACCAGAGCGATCTTCTTGCCCTTGAGGCTACCGCCTTCTTTTTTGGTCAGGTGCTGCATGATGATGTCAGCGCCAGTCCAATAAGTGCCCATCAGAGGGAAGTTCCACTTGAAGACTTGACCATCGCTGGATTCGGAACGGCCATAGCCACCCGTGATGAGTGGGTTCTTGTCGCCAGGTGCTTTTTCAGTCAGCGCAAAAGTGATGCCGGTAGACAGAGGCTGGAAAATCGCGCCCTGCGCCTTGCCTTTGAGGCGCTCGTAGCACTCCACACCACGGTCGGTGGCGTAAGCGGTGTCGCACTCTTCCATAGAAATCTTGACCCCATTGATGCCACCATCGCGAGCGTTGATCAGCTTGAGGTAGTCGGCATAGCCGTTGGCCCAGGGCACACCATTGGGTGCGTAAGCACCGGTGCGGTAGGGCAATACCGGGAAAAATTGTTCTTTGGCCTGTGCAGAAGCCACGGTGGGCATCAGAGATGCCAATACTGTGGCAGCCAAAACGAGGTGGCGAAGCTTCATGGTCTGTCTCCTTGGTTTGAGTTGAAGCGAAGAAATCATTGAAGGGATGTGTTCAATGAGGAAATGGCCAGAGGCGAAGCTTTTGCTTGCCCACTGACCACAATTTGGCCAGACCGTGGGGTTCCACAATCAGGAACCAAACGATCAGAGCACCAAAAATGATTTGCTCGGTGTGCGTGAGTGCGGCTGTGCTCACAGTGATTCCCACCCACTGGCCCATTTCAGGCAAAACCAGGTTGATGACGATGGGCAAGATCACGATGAACGCAGCACCGAAAAAGCTGCCCATGATGGAGCCCATGCCGCCTAAGATCACCATGAAGAGCAACTGAAAGGATCGTTCCACCGAGAAAGCGGCCGGCTCCCATGAGCCCAAATGCACAAAGGCCCAGAGCCCTCCCGCCACTCCAATGATGAAGGAGCTGACCGCAAACGCACTCAGCTTGGCATACATGGGGCGAATGCCAATGACGGCTGCGGCCACATCCATGTCGCGGATGGCCATCCACTCGCGACCAATGGCACTGCGAACCAAATTTTTAGCCAGCAGGGCGAATACCGTGAGGAAAGCCAGACAAAAAAGGTATTTCTGCAAGGGGGTTTGAATGGCCCAACCCATGACGCTGAGGTCGGCCACAGAAGCCGTGCCTGATGCGGAGTCGTTGGTGAACCATTTGATGCGCAAAAACGCCCAGTCGCAGAAAAACTGTGCCGCCAGTGTGGCAACCGCCAGGTACAAGCCCTTGACCCTCAAGCTGGGGATGCCAAAAAAGATGCCCAGCAAGGTTGCGAAAACACCGCCCAACAAAAGGCACACGATCAGCGGCATGCCTTCAACACGGACGAAAAAGTTATAGGCCGCATAAGCACCGACCGCCATGAAAGCACCCGAGCCCAGCGAGATTTGACCGCAGTAGCCCACCAGGATGTTCACGCCCAATGCGGCCAATGCCAAGATGAGGAAGGGAATCAATATGGCGCGATACATGTATTCGTCGGCCAAAAAGGGCACCGCGAAAAACGCAAAGGCCACAATGAGCAAGACGCCCCATCGGTCTTGAGCGATGGGGAAGATCTGCTGGTCTGAGCGGTAAGTGGTTTTGAACTGACCGTTTTCTCTGTAGAACATGGCTCCGACTCCTTACACGCGGTCAATGATTTTTTCGCCGAACAAGCCCTGGGGACGGAACAGCAAAAACACCAGTGCCAGCACATAGGCAAACCAGATCTCAATGCCACCGCCCACATAGGGGCCCAAAAACACTTCGGAGAGTTTTTCACCCACACCGATGATGAGACCTCCGATGATGGCGCCAGGCACTGAAGTGAGCCCGCCCAAAATCACCACCGGCAGTGCACGAAGCGCCACAGTAGAAAGCGAAAACTGCACTCCCAGTTTTGAGCCCCAAATCATGCCGGCCACCAAGGCCACCACACCAGCCACACACCAAACAATGACCCAAATGCGATCAAGTGGGATGCCAATGGACTGAGCGGCTTGGTGGTCATCAGCCACTGCACGCAACGCACGGCCCGTGCTGGTTTTTTGGAAAAACAGGCTCAAGCCAGCCACCAATGCCGCCGCAATGGCTGCAGCCACCAAATCTTCTTGGTTGATGAGCAATCCGCCTTCAAACAGGTTCTGGAAAGCCATCAAAGGTTCTTTGGGCATGCCCACATCAATTTTGTAGATGTCACTGCCGAAAATGGTTTGGCCCACTCCGTCCAGAAAGTAAGTGATGCCCAAAGTGGCCATGAGCAAGGTCGTACCTTCTTGGTTCACCAA
>JBEAMY010000253.1:0-4503 GCA_041165725.1 Pseudomonadota bacterium | reverse complement strand
CGGCGTCGGCCACACCCTCACTCAAGGCCTCGGCAGTGGAATACCGCTCATCCACCTCAAAGACCGGCAAACGGTAACGGCCTTGCAGTTGACGAACAAATTTGCGGGCTCGCAAAGTCATCTCGTGTGAGGCGCCGTCGGGATGCGTGGGCACACCCACGACCAAGGCATCGGGTTGCCACTCTTGAATGCGTTGATTCACACCTTGCCAAAACACTTGGCCTTCGCCAACCACAGTGGATTGACCTTGAGCCCTACCCAACAAGCGCGAGGCATAGGCCACGCCTGTTCGCTTGGTTCCAAGGTCAAATGCCAAAAAGCTCTGCAGATTTGGGCTCACCGCCTGATCGTCAACCATCAGGCGTGCCCCGCATCGGGTGAAAGCATCCAGGCTTGAAGACCCAGAAGCGAAAGGGCTTTGTCGTATCGCTGGTCAATGGGGGTTTCAAACAAAACGGCATCATTGGCTTGAACGGTGAGCCAGCTGTTTTCAGCAATTTCAGATTCCAGCTGCCCTTGGGCCCAAGCCGAATACCCCAAGGTCACCAAAACCCGCTTGGGACCAGCACCAGTAGAAATGGCCTCGAGAACGTCTTTGGATGTGGTCATGCCCAAACCACTGTCAACGATATTGAGGGTCGAGGCATAGGCGGACTCCATGCCGCTTTCTCCACTGGCCTCCACCTTGTCGTGCAGGACAAAGCCTCGCTCAGTGTGAACCGGCCCACCTTGTAAAACGGGCATGTGCTTCAAATCTTCTCTGCCCAGGGGCAAATCCACTTTCTGAAACAGGTCGGCGACTTCAAGATCCGAGGGTTTATTGATGACCAAACCCAATGCACCCCGGTCGCTGTGCTCACACATGTAAACCACGCTACGGGCAAATGACTCGTCACTGAGTCCGGGCATCGCAATTAAAAAATGATGCGTGAGGTTGATGCGGGCAGAATCGTCAGCCATGACAGGATTTTAAGGGGCAGCTTTGGATCAATCTCAGTCTTTCACTTATGCCAAATCGCTGGTTTGGTTTCGACGGGATTTGCGCTTGCACGACCATGCGGCCCTCTCACACGCCATGCGGTCTTCGGCAAGGGTTTACCCTTTGTTTGTCTTTGACACCGACATCTTGGACCCTTTGCCCCGCCAAGACCGCCGCGTTGAGTTCATCCGCGAGTCATTGGTGGAACTTGATCACCTCATTCAAACTCATGCTTCAGACCCCAAAGCAGGTTTGCTGATTGGGCATGGCAAAGCATTGGACATCGTGGTCCGCGCCGCTCAAGAGCTGGGGGTTCAAGCGGTGTTCACCAACCACGATGATGAGCCTCAGTCGCTGGCTCGCGACCGACAGATTCTGGGCGCTTTGGCGAGCTCAGGCATTGCCTTTCACACCTTCAAAGACCATGTGTTTTTTGAACGCAGCGAAGTGCTGACCCAGTCGGGGCAACCGTTCTCGGTCTTCACCCCTTACAAAAACGCTTGGCTCAAGCAATATGAAAGCGCCATGGCCCAAGCGCATCCCCTGCCCGACCGGGCTTTGCCTTTTGCGCCTCGCCCGTCGGGTTGGCCCACTCAAGTGCCTGAACTCAAGTCCCTGGGATTTGAACGCACCAACTTGAGTGAATTGGCCATCGCTGCAGGTCCCAGCGGCGCACGCCAGGCCTGGGAAGATTTCAAAACCCGCATTCAGCACTATCGCGAGACCCGCGACTTTCCTGCGGTCAAAGGCCCCAGTTACCTCAGCGTTCACCTGCGCTTTGGAACGGTCTCCCTACGAAGTCTGGTCCAGCATGCCCATCACTTGCAGGCACAGGGTGACGAAGGCGCAAGCACTTGGCTGTCCGAGCTCATCTGGCGCGACTTCTATCACCAGATTCTTCATCATCACCCCCATGTCGTTGACCGCGCCTTCAAGCCCGCATACGACGACATCAACTGGGAGCACGGATCAGCTGCTCAAGCCCTTTTTCAAAGTTGGTGCGACGGGAAAACAGGTTACCCCTTGGTCGACGCGGCCATGCGCCAGCTCAATCAAACGGGTTATATGCACAACCGATTGCGCATGGTGACCGCGAGTTTCCTGGTCAAAGACCTCGGCATCGACTGGCGTTGGGGTGAACGCTATTTCGCCACCCACCTTAATGACTTTGACTTGGCAGCGAACAATGGAGGATGGCAATGGGCCAGTTCAAGCGGGTGCGATGCCCAACCCTATTTTCGGATCTTCAACCCCATCAACCAGAGTGAAAAATTTGACCCTCAGGGCCGCTTCATTCGGCGCTATGTCCCTGAGTTGTCGGCCCTACCCGATCGCGCCATTCATGCGCCTTGGCTGGCCAAGCCCATTGAATTGCAAGAGTCAGGTTTGAAGTTGGGGCAGCACTATCCAAATCCTTTGGTTGATCACGCCCAAGCGCGTGAAAAAACACTGGCACGCTATGCAGTGGTCAAGTCAAAGGCCGTCAAACCCACGAAGGGCTGAAATCAAATCAGGATTCGGAGGCTTGATCACGCCGACGGCCAATTCGTGGAGCATCCTCAACAGGTCTTGGGCTGCGCGCGCAGGCAATTCGGCATCGACGGGCTCAAACTCGGAGTGACCGAGCATCCACTGAAGGTGGTGCAACAAACGCACAGCCATCACTTCCAGTCCAGAATGGCCCTGCTCCTGAGCCAAGGGGATCAAGGCCGTCAAATCATCAATCAGGGGAGACAGCGTAGAGGGGTTCAAGACGGCACCAGGACCTGTTCGTGCCACCAGTCGGGCAACCACGGTCTCCATCAATTCGAGCGCCAGTTGCTGCACCGATTGCCATACAGCCGCATCGTTCAGAGCGTTGCTACCCAATCGATTCAGTTTGCCCAGCAAACGCCTTTCCAGTTTCAGACGTTCGTTAGGCATTCAGATCTGAACCATCTCGAAATCTTCTTTGCGCGCACCACACTCTGGGCATGTCCAGTTCATGGGCACTTGTTCCCAAGGAGTTCCAGGAGCGATGCCCTCTTCAGGAGCACCTTGCTCCTCGTCATAAATCCATCCACAAATCAGGCACATCCAGGTTTTCACGGTATTTCCTCGATTGGGTGAAAGACCCCCCAGCTTTGGGGGCTCGCATAGAATGAAACGCATTGTATAGACGACCATGAATTCTCCGGACGAAAACCTCCCTAGCGAAGAATGGCCCACCGAGGACGACGGTCAGCGCCCCCATGTCTTGAGTTTCAACAGCCACGATCCCAGCGGCGCGGGTGGCCTCATGGCCGATGCCCAAACCCTCGCTTGCGTTGGCGTTCACGCCATGGCCGTCGCAACGGGCACTTGGGTCAGAGACAGCGTCGATGTCCATGATCACATCAGTTTTGATGAAGAGGTGGTTCGTGATCAAGCCGTCACCGTGCTTGAAGACGTTCCTGTTCATGTCATCAAGGTTGGGTTTTGCGGCACTGCCGAAAACCTCCGCGTGGTGGCTGAACTTTGCGCAGACTATGCCGATACGCCCGTGGTCGCCTACATGCCTTCGCTCAATTGGTGGGACGTCGATCAGGCCGAGGAATATCTGGATGCTTTTCGTGAGTTGGTGTTGCCGCAAACCACCGTCTTGGTGGGCAGCCATGGCAGCCTGAGCAGTTGGCTTTTGCCCGACTGGGACTTTCATCGTCCACCCCAAGCCCGTGATTTGGCCAAGGCAGCCGCAGAAAAAGGCGTCCCCTTTGTTTGGGTCACTGGCTTTGCACAAGGCCATCAACGCATCGACAACCAACTGGCCAATGCCCAGACGGTTTTGCAAACCGAAACCATTGAGCGCTTCGATGCTGTTTTCACAGGCGCGGGCGATACCCTGAGCGCCGCACTGGCTGGCTTGCTGGCCAGCGGTGCTGATCTCGAAGCTGCTTGCTCAGAAGCCTTGAGCTTTTTGCAAGGCAGCCTGGCCTATGGCTTCAGACCCGGCATGGGCAATGTGCTGCCCGACCGTTTGTTTTGGGCCCACTCTGACGAAGACGAATCTGAGGATGAGGACCCCAGAGAGGGTCCCAACCTCAATCCGCTTGATCATTTGCCCGTTTCCTCTTCAAAACATTGAGACACACCATGAGCACCAACCTTCAACTGTTCGAGCGTGCACAACAAGTCATCCCTGGCGGCGTGAATTCGCCGGTTCGAGCTTTTCGCGCCGTGGGTGGCACACCTCGATTCATCGCGCGCGCCCAAGGCGCTTACCTATGGGACGCAGAAGGCCGCCGATACATCGACTACATTGGTTCATGGGGACCCATGATCCTGGGTCATGGCCACCCTGAAGTCCTGGAAGCTGTGGCCAAAGCGGCCCGCGATGGCCTGTCCTTTGGTGCGCCCACCGAACGTGAAGTCGAGTTGGCAGAGGCCATCTTGCGCCATGTGCCCAGCATGGACATGGTTCGCTTGGTCAGCTCGGGGACCGAGGCTGGCATGAGCGCGCTTCGATTGGCCAGGGGCTACACAGGTCGCAACGCCATCATCAAATT
>JBEAMY010000252.1:0-4474 GCA_041165725.1 Pseudomonadota bacterium | reverse complement strand
AACACCGAACAAAGCGCTGAGCGCACGTCGTCGCGGCGTTCCAGCCCCAAGTGGTGCAAAGACTCCAAGGCGAGGGCAGAGCGTGAAGCGTCTATGGGCAAGCCAGCCCGGCGTAAGGTGCGAACAAATCCAACCATGTTCTGCGCCAACTTGCCTGATCGGGCATCTCCCAGCAACATGAGGTGCTCAGTCCTGAACCGGTTCTAGCAATTGATCCACGAGTGGCAGCAACGCGGCAATGTCCTCGCGTTGTTTGAACAAGATGCCTGCCGTGTCTTGAACGACTTCGGGGTCGAGTTCCAGCGTGTCCAGTGAAACCAGAGCCTTGGCCCATTCGACACTTTCGGCAATGCCAGGGCCGCGCACAAAGGCGTCGGCAAAGGGCTGGCTGCGCAGCCTGGCCACGAAGTCCGCGACTTGACGGGCCAGTTGATCCGAGGCCTCTGGGACTTGGGCGCGAACAATGGCAAGTTCGCGATCGCGATCGGGATAGTCCATCCAGTGGTAAAGGCAACGGCGCTTGACCGCATCGTTGAGGTCGCGGGTGCGGTTGCTGGTGAGCAGCGTGAGTGGTGTGCTTTGGGCTTGAATGGTGCCCAGCTCAGGAATGGTCACTTGATACTCGCCCAAGAATTCCAACAGGAAAGCCTCGAAGGGCTCATCCGCACGGTCGACTTCATCGATGAGCAAGACGGCGCCGGGCTCGGGTGTTTGCAAAGCCTGCAACAAGGGGCGACGGATCAAGTAGCGTTCTTGATACACCTCTTGCTCCAGCGCCTGCGTGCTCACCGTGCCCTGTGCTGCACGCATGTGCAAGAGCTGGGCCGCATGGTTCCACTCGTACAAGGCTTCGCGCTGTTCCAGTCCGTCATAGCATTGAAGCCGAATCAAGGGTCGACCCAGCACTTTGGCCAGGGCTTTGGCCAATTCGGTTTTGCCCACACCGGGCTCACCTTCCATGAGCAAGGGACGTTGTAGGCGCGTACTCAAAAAAACGGCGGTTGCCAACCGCCGGTCCGATTCATAACCCACGCTGGATAAAGCGCGGATCACGTCATCGGTGTTGCGCCAGGACTGCGCCTGGGTCATCCGAGCGCCTGCTGCACCGCGCGCTGGGTTTGCACCCGAATCAGATGCGCCCTGTACTCGGCCGATGCATGGATGTCGCTGTTGAGTCCGCTGGCGTCGATGGCCACCGAGGCCACAGCCTTGGGGCTGAAGTCTTTTGACAACGCAGCTTCAAGACCCGCATGTCGGAAGACACCGTTGCCTGCGCCGGTCACTGCGACGCGAACGCCAGAACCCGTGTCGGCGACAAAGACACCCACCAAAGCAAAGCGCGAAGCAGCTTGCTTGAACTTGGCATAGGCCGCACGCTTGGGGCTGGGGAAAGCAATCGACTGAATCAACTCGCCGGGCTCCAAAGCGGTGGCGTACATGCCTTGGAAAAAGTCGTCGGCAGCGATCTTGCGCTTGTTGGTGCGCACGGTCGCACCCAATGCCAAGACGGCGCTGGGGTAACAAGCAGCTGGGTCGTTGTTGGCCACAGATCCGCCAAGCGTGCCCATGGCGCGGACTTGGCGATCGCCAATGCCATCAGCGAGGGCAGCCAGCGCAGGAATGTGCTTGATCACATCGGCGTTGTTGGCCACGTCTTGATGTCGGGTCATGGCGCCAATCACCACGCTGTTGCCTTCCATGCAAATGCCTTTCAAATCGGCGATCTGTCCAAGGTCGATCAATTTTTCAGGCTGTTGCAGGCGCTGCTTCAGGGCGGCCACCAGGGTTTGTCCACCGGCCAAGGCTTGGCCGCCGGCGCCTACAGCTTTGAGGGCATCAGCCAGATTAGCGGGGCGTTCATATTGAAATGCGTACATGTGTGTTCTCCAAAAGGTCGATCCGTTTGCTCAGGCCTTGGCATGCTGAATGGCTTGCCAGACGCGATGGGGCGTAGCAGGCATGTCCAGGTCTTTCACACCCAGGGGGGCCAATGCGTCGAGGACGGCATTGATCACCGCAGGGGGTGAACCGATGGCGCCAGCTTCTCCGCAACCCTTGGTCCCCAGGGGATTATGAGTACAGGGCGTGCAGACATGACCAATGTTGAAGTGAGGCATGTCATCGGCGCGGGGCATGGCGTAGTCCATGAACGAGCCAGACAGCAACTGACCGGTTTCGCGGTCGTAGACGCAGTTCTCAAGCAAAGCCTGACCAATGCCTTGAACCAGACCGCCGTGCACCTGGCCTTCCACGATCATGGGGTTGATGATGGTGCCAAAGTCGTCCACCGCCGTGAATCGGTCGAGCTTGACTTCGCCGGTATCGGGGTTCACTTCAACCTCGGCAATGTAAGTGCCTGCTGGGAAAGTGAAATTGGTGGGGTCGTAAAACGCAGTTTCGTTCAGACCGGGCTCGAGCTTGTCGAGCGGGTAGTTGTGCGGCACATAGGCAGTGAGCGCCACCTGTCCGAAGGGGATCTTCTTGTCGGTGCCCTTGACGGTGAACTCGCCATTGGCAAATTCGATGTCGGCATCGGAAGCTTCCATCAGGTGAGCCGCAATTTTCTTGGCCTTGGCTTCGATCTTGTCGAGCGCACGCATGATGGCCGCACCGCCCACAGAAATGGAACGCGATCCGTAAGTTCCCATGCCAAAGGGAACGCGGCCGGTATCGCCATGCACCACGTCGACGTTTTCAACAGGGATGCCAAGCCGTGAGGCCACCACTTGAGCAAACGTGGTTTCGTGGCCTTGGCCGTGGCTGTGCGAACCCGTGAAGACCGTGACGCTGCCCGTGGGGTGGACTCGAACTTCGCCGCATTCGAACAAGCCCGCCCTGGCACCCAATGCACCTGCGATGTTGGAGGGTGCGATCCCGCAGGCTTCGATGTAGCTGGAATAACCAATGCCCCGCTTGAGGCCTTTGGCTTCGGTGGTGGCCTTGCGTTGGGCATACCCAGCCACGTCGGCCAACTTTTGCGCTTCGCTCATGCAAGCGTGGTAGTCGCCGATGTCGTACTGCAAGGCGACCGGGGTCTGATACGGGAATTGCGTGATGAAGTTGCGCTTGCGGATTTCATCTTGCCCCAAACCCATTTCCCAACCTGCACGAGAGACGATGCGCTCAAGCAAGTAAGTGGCCTCTGGGCGACCAGCGCCTCGGTAGGCATCGACAGGGGCGGTGTTGGTGAACCATGCATCCACTTCACAGTAAACCAGAGGAGTGGCGTACTGACCAGCCAACAAGGTGGCATAGAGGATGGTGGGCACAGCCGTCGAGAAGGTCGACAGGTAAGCGCCCAAGTTGGCGTTGGTGTGTACGCGCAGGGCCAAGAATTTGCCGTCCTTGTCCATGGCCAGCTCTGCATGCGAGTCGTGGTCACGGCCGTGGGCATCGCACAAAAAGGCTTCGGCCCGCTCGCATGTCCACTTGATGGTGCGATTGAGCTTTTTAGATGCCCAGGTCAGGCACACATCTTCGGCATAGAGGTAAATCTTGGAGCCAAAGCCGCCACCCACATCGGGCGCAATCACCCGCACTTTGTGCTCGGGCAGGCCCAGCACAAAAGCCGTCATCAGCAAACGCTCAACGTGAGGGTTTTGATTGGACACCCAAAGGGTGTATTCATCGCTCGCACGGTTGAATGTGCCAATCGCCGCGCGTGGCTCCATGGGGTTGGGCACAAGACGGTTGTTGATCAAGTCCAGCTTGGTGACGTGGGCCGCTTTCTTGAATGCCTCGTCGACCTGAGCCTTATCGCCGATGGCCCATTTGTAGCAATGGTTGTCAGCCGCTTCGGCATGGACTGCTGGGCCCTTGCCCTTGGCGGCATCGCGCACATCGACCACTGCGGGCAGCACGTCGTACTCGACATGCACCAACTCAGCTGCGGCCTTGGCTTGCTCAACGGACTCGGCCACCACCATGACCACGTGGTCGCCCACATAGCGCACCTTGCCTTGAGCCAGTATGGGATGAGGTGGCTCTTTCATGGGGTTGCCATCGGTGCTGGTGATCAACCAGCCACAAGGCAGGCCATTGACCTTGTCGTTGGCAACGTCTTGACCGTCGAAGATGCCGATCACACCCTCGGCCTTGAGGGCTTTGGATTTGTCAATGGATTTGATGTTGGCGTGGGCATGCGGTGAGCGCACGAACACACAGTGGGTCATGTTGGCAAGGTCGATGTCGTCGGTGTATTGGCCCGCACCCGTGAGAAAGCGATAGTCTTCTTTTCTCAGTACGGATTCGCCGATGTGCGGCAGATTGGCAAAGTCAGTGGCGCCCATAGTGGTCTCCAGATGGTGTGAGGGGTGTGAATCAGGACTTCATCGCAGCCGCGCCTTCTTGCACGGCTTTGACGATGTTTTGATAACCCGTGCAACGGCACAGGTTGCCTTCCAGGCCTTCGCGGACTTCAGCTTCGCTGGCTTTGGGGTGTTTGTGGCAAAGGTCCACAGCACTCATCACCATG
>JBEAMY010000251.1:0-4488 GCA_041165725.1 Pseudomonadota bacterium | reverse complement strand
CCATCTGCCGAGGCAACCCCTACCTCACCACACTGCAAAGCTGGAAGTATGTGACGCCAGCCATCCTGATTCCGTTCATGTTCGTTCTGGACCCCTCAGGTCAAGCCCTGTTGCTCATGGGCTCATGGGCCAATCTGGGGGACGCCAATTTCGTGCAAGTGGCCGAAGTCACTCTGACTGCCATTGTGGGCATCGTTGCCCTGGCCGGCGGACTGCAGGGCTGGTTCATCCTCAAGACCTTGTGGATCGAGCGCGTGCTCATGATCGTGGGCGGTTTGTTGCTCACCTATCCCGGCAACTTGACCGACTGGATTGGCGCTGCCCTCTTTGCCACCGCAGTGGGTCTGCAGCTGCTCAGGCGAAAGCGCGAGCAAGGCCTTCAGTAACGGAAAAAACTCAAGAACACGCCGTCGGGTTTGCGCAGGCCCACACCGATGAACTGGGTGTGATTCACCCAGTCGTAATTGGGGCTTGCTGCCTCTAGGCGAGGTTGGCAGCGAAAGTAAACCGCAGCTGGGTCCACGGGCTGGCCTTGCATGATGCGCAAAGAGTCTTGTTTGCTGGCAAAGCGCACAGCCGAGTTCTGAACAAACATCCTTGCGCCATCGTGGGTTTCGATCACGTAACGCGCATCCAGGTGCGCGGTCGTGCCATCAGCCACGATCAATTGGTAATCAGCCCCGCCAGGCACCACGTGGCCCTTGAGCAAAGGCCCACTGATGACGCCACCGGTGATGGGGATCATTCGCCGCAAACCCATGGGCGTCACGCCCACATCCACCGGTGCACTGATGGTGACGGCGAGGTCGCACACGTGTTCAAGGCTGGGCATGGGCAAGGTTTGAGCATTCATTTGCGTGACAGTCCTAGGGTTTTCATGGTCAGATTGTGACGGAAGCTGCACCGATTTAATGCCATGATTTGACGATTATGGAAGTGTCGTTCCATCAGGAAATCGAATCATTGCGCCTGGGGCAAGGTCACACCTTTCATGGCGAAGGGATTTTGGCCATCACCAAAGCTTTGCTTGAATCGGGCGTGGCCTATGTGGGTGGATATCAAGGCGCGCCCGTTTCTCACTTGCTCGATGTGATGGTGCAGGCTCGTGAGCTCATGTCCGAGCTGGGCGTTCATGTCGAGGCATGCAGCAATGAGGCCTCGGCCGCAGCCATGCTGGGCGCATCCATCCACTACCCCTTGCGGGGTGCGGTGACCTGGAAATCGATTGTCGGCACCAATGTGGCTGCAGATGCCCTCTCCAACCTATCCTCGCCCGGTGTGCGCGGTGGCGTTTTGGCCATCATTGGCGAAGACTACGGCGAAGGCGCTTCGGTGATTCAAGAGCGGACCCATGCCTATGCCCTCAAGTCGTGCATGTGCTTGCTCGACCCGCGCCCGCACTTGCCCAAAATGGTTGACATGGTCAGAAAAGGGTTTGAACTCTCTGAGGCCAGCAACATGCCCGTGCTCATGGAGTTGCGCATTCGCGCATGCCATGTGCGAGGCAGTTTCGAAGCCCGCGATAACCAACTCTCTCCCATCAGCACCCGCGCTCAGATGAGCGAAGCCGCCCCATTTGATTACGGTAAATTGGCCCATCCTCCGGTGACCTTTGGGCAAGAGATCAGAAAGGTCAATGAGCGTTTGCCTGCAGCACAAGCCTTCATCGAAGCCCATGGGCTGAACGAAACCTTTGAAGGCACCGATCACCGACTCGGCATCCTGGTGCAAGGCGGGATCTATCCCACCTTGATTCGGGTCTTGCAGCAATTCGGTTTGGCCGATGCCCATGGGCAAAGTCCCATTCCCATCCACGTGCTCAATGTCACCTACCCCTTGGTGCCCAATGAGATCAAGCGCTTTTGCAGTCAGCACCAACACGTTTTGGTGATTGAGGAGGGACAGCCTGAGTACATTGAGCAAGACTTGTCGCTTCAATTGCGCAGATTGGGTGTTGATGTGGCCTTGCATGGCAAAGATGTGTTGCCGCGCGCTGGCGAATACAGCGCCGAGGTCTTGGCCGCTGGCTTGCTCAAACTGCTGGGCGACATCGCACCCGACCTTGGCGATCAGCAAGGCGTTCAAAATTGGCTGGACGGTAACCGCCAACGCCGTCTGGCCGCCAGCCAATTTTTTGCCGAGCAATCCCATCCCCTGCCGGCCAGGCCGCCCAGCTTTTGCATCGGGTGTCCTGAGCGCCCTGTGTTCTCTGCCATTGAATTGGCCCGCCAGACTTTGGGGCCCATCCACGTTGCTGCAGACATAGGCTGCCATGCCTTGGGCACTTTTGAGCCCTTCCACACCGGCCACACCATCCTGGGTTACGGCATGAGTTTGGCCAGCCGCGCTGGCGTTTCGCCCCACATGCAGCAAAGGGTGCTCTCGCTCATGGGTGATGGTGGCTTTTGGCACAACGGTCTGCTCACCGGCGTTCAAAGTGCGCTCTTCAATGGCGATGATGCCGTGATGGTGATCTTCAAAAATGGTTACACCTCAGCCACGGGCACGCAAGACATCGTGTCAACACCCAGCGAGTCGGCCAAACAGCAATCGGGCAATCCGGCACAAAGCCTGGCCCACACCAATGCCACCATCGAACAAACCCTCAATGGCTTGGGCGTGAAATGGATGCGCACTGTGTCGTCGTACTCGGTGGCCCAAATGAACGCCACTTTGGTTGAGGCTTTTGAATCGCCCTTTAAAGGCCTCAAGGTCATCGTGGCCGAAGGCGAATGTCAGCTCGAGCGGCAACGTCGGCTCAAGCCATGGCGAGCCGAGCGCCTGAGCAAAGGCGAGCGCGTGAGTCGCGTCAAATTTGGTGTGGACGAAGACGTTTGCACGGGCGATCACGCCTGCATGCGCTTATCGGGTTGCCCAAGCCTCACCCTCAAAGACAACCCCGATCCGCTCAAGACCGACCCCGTGGCCACGGTCTTGGACACCTGCGTGGGTTGTGGCCTTTGCGGTGAGAACGTGCATGCGGCCTCGCTGTGCCCCTCCTTTTACAAGGCCGAAGTCATTCATCACCCCGGTTGGTTAGAGTCCAGATGGCATGGTTTGAAAAGTCGAGTGGCCCAGTGGATGCAAACCGCATGAACTCGCCCAATCGCCCCATCACCATCTTGATTTGCGCTTTGGGCGGCGAAGGCGGTGGGGTGCTCACCGAATGGCTGGTGGAGGCTGCGCGGCTGGCCAAGCTGCCCATGCAAGCCACCTCTGTGCCTGGCGTAGCGCAACGAACTGGGGCCACCACGTATTACATCGAGTGCATGGTCCTCACCCAAGACCGGCCCCCGACTTCTGCGCCCATCTTTGGACTCAACCCCTTGCCGGGTCGAATCGACTTGCTGGTGTCTTCCGAATTGTTGGAAACCGCAAGACAAGTTCAATTGGGCATGCCCAGCGCCGAACACACTCAAGTGCTCACCTCCACTGCGCGCGCGCTCACCGTGGCTGAGCGCATGCGCCCAGCCGATGGGCGCATGAACGACTCAGCCTTGCTCGAACTCGTCCGCGCCCATTCACGCTCGGTTCATGCGATTGATTTCAATGCGCTGGCCCGAGAAGCCAAAACCGTGGTGAGCGCCGTGTTGCTTGGGGCGATTGCAGCCAGCGGCGTGCTGCCCTTGGGCAGGCCACATTTCGAGGCGGCCATTCAAGGTGACGATGAATCCTCAGCCAGTGTCAATGCCAGTCTGAAAGGTTTTGCTTTGGGCTGGGCCAGCTTGTCGGCGCATGGACAAGTTGAATCAGAAAGCCATGCCAACGGCCACATCGCAGCGACACACGCGCATGGCGCCGATAAAGTTCTGGCCTTTCAAAACCTCCTGGAAGACACCGCACTGAGGGTCAGGGCCTATCAAAATCGCACCTATGAGCAACTCTTCAGAGATCGGGTTCAACAGGTGGTGAGCGCCGAACACCGAAGCGCACAAGCTGCTGCCATGGGCTTTCCGGTCGCCACTCAATTCATGCCTTGGTTGGCTTTATGGATGATGCACGAGGATGTGGCTGAAGTGGCCCGGCTCAAGTCGCGCCGCGAGCGTTGGCAGCGGGTGATTCATGAAAGTGGTCACAAGCCCGGTCAATTGCTCAAGGTCGAAGAGTTCCTCAAGCCCGGTGTGCCCGAGCTCAGCGCCTTGCTGCCTGGCCCGTTGGCGCGAATGGCCTTGGCCTGGGACCACAAGCGGCAAATGCGCGGACTGCCCGCATGGTCCAAAGCCATTCGACTCAAAACCCACACGCCCATGGGCATGCTCAGCCTGCGCTTGCTTGCCAGCCTGCGCTGGATGCGCCCCTATGGCCATGAGCATGCGCAGGTGCAACGTGATATCGAGGCCTGGATGGCTGCGGTGCTGCAAGCCATTCCTGTGTCCACTGAGCTGGCGGTTGAAATCGCCAAACTGGGTCGATTGATCAAAGGCTATGGTCCCACCCACGCGCGAAGCCTCTCGACCTTTCATCATTTGCTCCATCAAGTGGCCCTCA
>JBEAMY010000250.1:0-2630 GCA_041165725.1 Pseudomonadota bacterium | reverse complement strand
TCGAGGTTGTCGCTGATCTCCGATTCAAGGCGGTCGATCACACCCACGACATCATCGAGTGCGCGCTTTTCTTTTCCGAGTTCCTGGGCCTTCTTCGGGTCGTTCCAGACTGCTGGGTCTTCCAGTGCGGCGTTGACTGTGCGCAAGCGATCGGCTTTGGCATCGTAGTCAAAGATACCTCCGTAGGTCTTGCACGCGGTTGTGCAAGTCCTGCAGGGTTGAGCCAATCTGGTTGATGGTTTCAGCGTCCATGGTGACTACTCGGTTTGAAGCATTGAAAGCCTGGGATTTTGGCATGGCTCAATGTTCAGGCCCTACACTGATGCCCATGCAAGTCCTAGGCATTGAGAGTTCATGCGATGAAACCGGCGTGGCGCTGGTTGCTTATGAAGCGACCTCATCCGATTTTTCCGAGTCAGCCAAGCCACTCCAGTCGCCCCAGATACCGCGTTTGCTCGGACACGCCCTGCATTCCCAAGTGGCGATGCACCGCGATTACGGCGGCGTGGTGCCTGAGCTCGCCAGCCGCGACCACATCCAGCGCGTCATTCCACTGGTGCGTTCTGTACTCGATCAGAGCAAGGCCAAGCTTGAAAGCATCGATGTGGTGGCCTATACCCGTGGGCCGGGTTTAGCAGGTGCGCTATTGGTGGGTGCTTCTTTGGCACAAGGGCTTGCACTGGCTTTGAACCGTCCAGTGCTGGGCGTTCACCACCTCGAAGGCCATTTGTTGTCGCCATTCCTCAGCGAGCAGCGCCCTCAATTTCCGTTTGTGGCCTTGTTGGTTTCGGGGGGGCACACCCAACTGATGGCTGTCCAATCCGTGGGTCATTACGAATGTCTGGGCGAATCGATTGACGATGCGGCAGGGGAAGCGTTTGATAAAACGGCCAAACTCATGGGACTGGACTATCCAGGTGGCGCCGCCATGTCGAGGCTGGCGCAGGGCGGTGACCCTGCTGCGTTTGCCTTTCCTCGGCCTTTGTTGCACAGCGGGGATCTGAATTTTTCTTTTGCTGGCCTCAAGACGGCGGTCTGGACCCAGATACGCAAATTGGGCGAGTCGGCCGTGGACCATGGGCCCGATCTTGCGGCGAGCACTCAAGCAGCGATTGTGGAAGTGCTGGTGCGTAAATCCATGATGGCATTGGATCAAACGGGCATGAAGCGTTTGGTTGTGGCGGGCGGGGTGGGGGCCAATGCCAAATTGCGCGAGCTATTGGCCAAGGCCTGCGCTCAGTACGGTGTGGACTTGCATTTCCCCGAGCTTTCCTGGTGCACCGACAACGGTGCCATGATTGCGCTGGCTGCAGCCATGCGTTTGCAAGCCGAGGTGGCCTCTCTTGAGAGGCCAGGTGCCTTCGATGTCAAACCAAGATGGCCGCTCACGGCCAAGGAGTGAAACCATGAGACAAGCCGTGCATGAATTGGAAGCTTCCAAAATCAGAGAGGTTGCCAACGCGGGCATGGGTCGCAACGATGTGCTGGCTTTTTGGTTTGGCGAGGGCGATGTGGTCACGCCCGACTTTGTCCGTCAAGCTGCAGTGGAGTCCTTGGAGCGCGGAGAAACTTTTTACAGCCACAACTTGGGGCTGCCCGAGTTGAGACAGGCCATTGCAGACATGCTCACCGAACAGCATGGCAAGATCAATGCATCTCGCATTGCGATGACCTCTGGCGGCGTCAGTGCCCTGATGGTTGCGGTTCAAACATTGGTGGACCCTGGTGACAAAGTGGTGTGCGTGGCGCCTGTTTGGCCGAACTTGCCCGCTCAGGCGCTCATATTGGGCGCCAAGCTTGAAATGCATGGCCTGGTGGTCAAGGACCATGCTTGGACCCTGGATGTCGACGCCTTGATTGCCCAGCTGGGAAGCGACACCCGTTTGCTCATTGTGAATGCCCCCAATAACCCCACCGGGTGGACTTTGAAGCGCGAAGAGCAGGCTCGTTTGCTTGCCCACTGTCGCCAGCACGGCATTTGGATTTTGTCGGACGAGGTGTACAGCCATCTTTATTACGACCACACCGACAACGGCTGTGCACCCAGCTTTTTGGACCTCGCCCAAGCCGATGACCGTTTGATCGTGGTGGGCAGCTTTTCCAAATCATTCTGGATGACGGGCTGGCGTTTGGGTTGGTTGGTTTTGCCCGAATCGCTGACCGAGCAAGTGGGCAAACTCATTGAATTCAACACTTCATGCCTGAGCGTGTTTGTGCAACGTGCTGGTTTGGCCGCTTTGTCTCGGCGCAGCGAGTTGGTCTCGTCAACCCGCAACCATTTGCGCCAGTGCCGAGATACCTTGGTGCCTGCCTTGAATGCGTTGCCTGGTCTGCACGTCGCCACGCCTGCTGCGGGTTTGTATGCTTTTTTCTGCATTCCGGGTCATGCCGATGGGCTGGATGTGGCCAAGCGCCTGGTGAAAGAGGCTGGGCTGGGTTTGGCCCCGGGTGAGGCTTTTGGTGCTCAATCTTCGGGTTGGCTGCGCTGGTGCTTTGCCACCCAAGACCTGGGACGCTTGCAGCAGGGCGTATCCAGGCTACAAGGCTGGCTGGGCCTATAATCCGCTCACTTTTCATTTGAAAAGCCGCACGTTGTCTGGCATTTCCGGCTGGCAACGCAAGTCAAACAT
>JBEAMY010000249.1:0-2542 GCA_041165725.1 Pseudomonadota bacterium | reverse complement strand
TTTCGGCTGATGTCCTCTCATTGAAGGGCGAGGGCTTATAGTCCCAACATCAGGCGCAGGTTTTGAACCGCTGCGCCGCTGGCCCCCTTGCCCAAATTGTCCAAGCGAGCGATCACCACGGCTTGGCGATGGGCCTCATTGGCAAACACACGCAACTCCAGCTGATCTTGGCCCGCCAAGGCGCTGGCATCGAGTTTGAGGTCTTCGGTGGGAGAGGCCACCACCACGCACGGCGAATCGGGTGAGTTGGTCTGCGCGTAATGGGCCTTGAGCGCCTCAAGCAAGTCGCTGGCGCGTGGCTTGGTGGGCAATTGGTCCAGGTGTAAAGGCAGGTGCACCAACATGCCCTGAGGGAAGTTGCCCACGGCAGGCATGAAAAGCGGTCTGGATTTGAGGCCGGTGTGCGCCATGATTTCAGGCACATGTTTATGGCTCAGGCCCAGGGCGTAGTCTTCAAAAGGCGCGGCCTCACCTTGCTCGTAGGACTCGATCATGGTGCGCCCGCCGCCTGTGTAGCCGCTCACGCTGGGCAGGCAAAGGTCAAAGTCGGCAGGGACCAGGCCTGCATCAACCAGAGGGCGCAATATGGCGATCGCGCCAGTGGCGTAGCAGCCCGGGTTGGACACCCGCTCAGCCTTGGCAATCGCCTGGCGCTGGCCAGATGCCATTTCGGCAAAGCCATAGACCCAATCGGCATGGACCCGATGGGCGGTCGAGGCGTCAATCAGGCGAGGGCGCTGGTCGGGTGGCAGGCTGATCACCATGGCCGCCGATTCACGAGCCGCATCATCGTGCAGACACAAAATGACCACATCGGCTTCGGCCATCAGCGCTCTCTTGGCCTCAGGGTCTTTGCGCCGAGCGGGGTCAATGCTGAGCAAACGGATCTGGTCCAGGCCCGTCAGCCGCTCACGGATTTGCAAGCCCGTGGTTCCCGCCTCGCCATCGATGAATACATTCGCCATGAGTGATATGTCAGTTTGTGTGCAGGTTCGTGATAACCCGCATGATACATTTCCCGCCGGAATTGCCAGTGGCAAGCCCAACGTGCCCAAAGCACAAAGAGGCCCACTTCGACTCATCGCTTCTGAAGAGAAACAACCCATGAAGATTCACGAGTACCAAGGCAAGGAAATCTTGCGTCAATTTGGTGTGCCCGTTCCCCGTGGCATTGCAGCATTCACCGTTCAGGAGGCTGTAGAAGCCGCCCAAAAACTGGGAGGCCCCGTGTGGGTCGTCAAGGCCCAGATTCATGCGGGAGGCCGAGGTAAAGGCGGTGGCGTCAAGGTGGCCAAATCGGTCGACGACGTCAAGCAACTGGCAGGACAGATTTTGGGCATGCAGCTCAAGACCCACCAGACCGGCCCGCTGGGCCAAAAGGTGCGCCGCCTCTACATCGAAGAAGGCGCAGACATCAAGAAAGAGTACTACGCGTCCATCGTGACCGACCGCGCCAGCCAGAAAGTGGCACTGATCGCTTCCAGCGAAGGCGGCATGGACATTGAAGAAGTTGCCCACAAGACCCCCGAGAAAATCATCACCGAGCTGATTGATCCCTTGACGGGCCTCACCAAAGCCCAAGCCCTCAAAGTGGCGCAAGCCGTGGGTTTGACGGGTGGTGCTGCCGATCAGGCTGCCGATGTCTTCCAAAAGCTTTACACCTGCTACATGCAGACCGATGCATCGCTGGTGGAAATCAACCCCCTGAACTGCGACAGCAAGGGCAACATCATTGCGCTGGATGCGAAATTCAATTTCGACAGCAACGCCTTGTTCCGTCACCCCGACATCGTGGCCTTGCGCGACTTGGACGAAGAAGATCCTGCCGAGATCGAGGCCTCCAAGTTTGATCTCGCCTACATCAGCTTGGACGGCAACATCGGCTGTTTGGTCAACGGTGCAGGTCTGGCCATGGCCACCATGGACACCATCAAGCTCTTTGGTGCCGAACCCGCCAACTTCCTGGACGTGGGCGGTGGTGCAACCCCCGAGAAAGTCACCGAAGCCTTCAAGATCATGCTCAAGAACCCCAAGGTCAAGGCCATTTTGGTCAACATCTTTGGCGGCATCATGCGTTGCGACACCATCGCCACCGGCGTGATCACGGCCTGTAAAGCGGTCAACCTCAGCGTGCCTTTGGTGGTGCGCATGAAAGGCACCAACGAAGAGTTGGGCAAGAAGATGCTGGCCGAGTCAGGCCTGCCCATCATCAGTGCAGACACCATGGCAGAAGCGGCCCAAAAAGTCGTGGCAGCCGTCAAATAAGCCGGGGGAAATCACATGTCCATCTTCATCAACAAAAACACCAAAGTCATCACCCAAGGTATCACTGGCAAGACCGGCCAGTTTCATACAGAAAAATGCCAAGAATATGCCAACGGCAAACAGTGTTTTGTGGCGGGTGTGAACCCGAAAAAAGCCGGTGAATCCATTTTCAATATCCCGATTTATGCCTCGGTCAAAGAAGCGGCGCACGAAACAGGCGCAACAGTCTCTGTCATTTACGTGCCGCCTGCTGGTGCGGCCGATGCGATTTGGGAAG
>JBEAMY010000248.1:0-3843 GCA_041165725.1 Pseudomonadota bacterium | reverse complement strand
CCGACCGAATGCCGTTGAGGTTCAGGCTGGTGAGTTTGAACAAGGTAAATCTCCCATGACGAAGGCACACACCAGTTCCACACTGGCACAAGAATTTGTCCAATTCTCGCTGGACTGTGGCGTTTTGAAATTTGGCGAATTCAAAACCAAGGCCGGACGCATGTCCCCTTATTTTTTCAACGCAGGTTTATTTGACGATGGTGCCAAGCTCAGCCGACTGGCTCAGTTTTATGCGCAAAGCCTCATCGCCCATGACGTGCCCTTCGACATGATTTTTGGGCCGGCCTACAAAGGCATTCCCTTGGGTGCCGCCGTGGCCATCGAACTTGCAAGGCTGGGCCGTTCTGTGCCGTTTGCCTATAACCGCAAAGAAGCCAAAGACCATGGCGAAGGCGGCTCGCTGGTGGGCGCACCGCTCAAGGGACGGGTCCTGATCGTAGACGATGTGATCAGCGCAGGCACCGCGGTGCGCGAGTCGATTGCGCTGATTCAAAAAGCGGGGGCGACACCGCATGCAGTGGCGATTGCGCTGGATCGCCAAGAAATGGCCACCGAGGTGCAATCCGATGGCCAAGTGATCGATGTGCCGCACAGCGCCGTGCAGTATGTGCAAGCCCAACTCGGGCTGGTGGTCAATGCCATTGCCCGGTTGGACGACTTGCTGGCTTTCTTAGAGACCCAAGCTGCTCAAGCTGGCCAAGGCTTGGGCGAACACCTGCCCCGTGTTCAGGCCTATCGCCAGCGTTACGGCGTGGCTTAAGCCGCCCCGTTGAGGTAGTCGGACTTGCCGATCACCACGCCGTTGTGGCGCAAGATGGTGTAGGCCGTGGTGATGTGAAAAAACATGTTCGGCAAAGCCCAGTTCAACACATAGGGCTCACCCTTTAAGGTGCGTGTGCCGTTCTTGCCCACGGGGAAAGTGATCTCTTTGTCCTCCAAACCATCCAGGCAGTTGGCGGGGACAGACGCCAGCCACTGCACCGTTTTGTCGATGCGACCGATCAATTCATCCAAGGTGTTTTCGGTGTTGTCGAATTTGGGCGCATCCAACTCGGCCACGCGAGCCACGCACAGCTTGGCCGCATCGCAGGCAATGCAAATCTGAATTTTGAAGGGCAGCATGTCGGGGGCCAGTCGATACTGAACAAGGGCTTGTTCGTCGTAGCCACGTGCTTGCACATCGGCCTGGGCTTTGGTGAGGACATGGCGAAGGTTGCCCAAAAACTTGGTGAAGACAGGGATGGAGGCAGATGAAAGAGAAATGCTCATGGTAGGGTCCCGAAATGTTGAAAAAATTGAATTCAATGGGCGAGAGAGCAGGCCAATGAACATTGGCCACCAACCACCCGGCCGGTGAACTCTAGCTCAACTTCTTTTTGAGCAAGTCATTGACCTGTTGCGGGTTGGCCTTGCCTTTGCTGGCTTTCATCACCTGACCGACGAGTGCGTTGAAGGCCTTGTCTTTGCCAGCTTTGTATTGGGCCACGTTGTCGGCGTTGGCGGCAATCACTTCGTCAACCATGGCTTCAAGCGCACCGGTGTCGTTCATTTGCTTGAGGCCTTTGGCCTCGATGAGGGCATCCACCTCTTGACCTTCACCATTCCAAATCGCATCAAACACCTGTTTGCCGGCGTTGTTGCTGATGGTGCCATCGGCAATGCGACGGATCAGCGCTGCAAGCTGCTCGGGGCCAACGGGCAGTTGAGCCATCTCGACCTCGCCCGAGTTCAGGCGCCGCGAGACCTCACCCATGACCCAGTTGCTGGCCAGCTTGGGCTGAGCGCAGCCTTTGGCCACCGTCTCGAAATAAGCGGCCATGTCTTTGCTTTGCGTGAGGGTGACTGCATCGTATTCGGGCAGTGCGTATTCGCGCTCAAAGCGATGTGCCATGGCGCGGGGCAACTCGGGCAGTTCGCTGCGGACTTGGTCGATCCAGCTGCTGGCGATCACCAGTGGAGGCAGGTCTGGGTCGGGGAAGTAGCGGTAATCGGCCGCGTCTTCTTTGGTGCGCATGGCTCGGGTTTCGCCGGTGTCGGGGTTGAAGAGCACCGTGGCCTGCTCGATGACATGGCCATCCTCAATTTGTTCGATTTGCCAACGGATCTCGTAGTCGATGGCTTGCTGCATGAAGCGAAAGCTGTTGAGGTTTTTGATCTCGCGCCGTGTGCCCAACGCTTGACCGGGCTTGCGCACCGAGACATTGGCGTCGCAGCGAAACGATCCTTCTTGCATGTTGCCGTCACAGATGCCGATCCAGGTCACGATTTTGTGCAACTCTTTGGCGTAGGCCACGGCCTCGGCGCTGGAGCGCATGTCGGGCTCAGTGACGATTTCCAGCAAGGGCGTGCCTGCGCGGTTGAGGTCAATGCCACTGTGGCCAGCGATTTGGTCGTGCACCGATTTGCCCGCGTCTTCTTCAAGGTGGGCGCGAACCAGGCGAACGGTCTTCTTGTCGTCGCCCAAGAAAAAACTCACTTCTCCGCCTTGCACCACCGGGATTTCAAACTGACTGATCTGGTAGCCCTTGGGCAGGTCGGGGTAAAAATAATTTTTGCGCGCGAAAACGCTTCGTTCGGCCACATGGGCTCCGATGGCCAGGCCAAAACGAATGGCACAGGCCACAGCCTCGCGGTTCATCACTGGCAAGGTGCCGGGCAAGGCCATGTCGACTGCGCAGGCTTGGGTATTGGGCTCGGCACCAAAGCGCGTGTCGGCTCGGCTGAAGATCTTGCTATGGGTGGCGAGTTGGGCGTGGGTTTCAAAGCCAATGACGACTTCGTAGCCGTGGATGAGGGGCGCGCTCATGTCAGATTCCTTGAGGCGTTTTCAGGTGCCAGTCGGTGGCCAGCTGGTATTGGTGGGCCGCGTTGAGCAAGCGGGCTTCTTGCAGATGGTTGGCGATGAGCTGCATACCCACGGGCATGCCTTGGTCAAAGCCCACCGGCAAGCTCATGGCGGGCAAGCCAGCCAGCGAAGCGGGCAGGGTAAAGATGTCGGCCAGGTAGTTGGCAACGGGGTCGTCGGCTTTTTCGCCCAAGCGCCACGCCACCGTGGGTGCCACAGGGCCAGCAATCACGTCGCATTGGGCAAAGGCTTTTTGGAAGTCGTCGGCGATCAGGCGGCGCACCCGCTGCGCTTGCAGGTAGTAGGCGTCGTAATAGCCGTGAGAGAGGACATACGCACCGACCAAGATGCGGCGCTTGACCTCTTCGCCAAAGCCTTCTGTGCGGCTGCGCACATACATGTCCATGAGGTCGGCGGGGTTCTCGCAGCGATGACCAAACTTCACCCCATCAAAGCGGCTGAGGTTGGAGCTGGCTTCAGCGGGGGCAATGATGTAGTAAGCCGGAATGGCCAGCTCGGTCAGGGGCAGATGAACTTCAACCAGACTTGCGCCCAGCTTTTGGTACTGCGCCAGAGCGGCATCAATGGTGGCGCGCACATGTGGGTTGAGGCCTTCGCCAAAAAATTCTTTGGGAATGCCGATGCGCAAATCTTTGAGCGGTTTGTCCAAGCCGGCAGCAAAGTCTTCGGAGGGCACATCCAGGCTGGTGGCATCGCGGTCCAGATCGGGGCCGCAAAGGGCAGAGAGCAACCAGGCGCAGTCTTCGGCACTGCGGGCCATGGGGCCAGCTTGGTCCAGGCTGGAGGCGTAGGCAATCATGCCGTAGCGCGAGGCGCGCCCATACGTGGGCTTGATGCCGGTGATGCCGCAAAAGCTGGCGGGCTGGCGAATCGAACCGCCGGTGTCGGTGCCTGTGGCTGCCGGCGTCAAACGGGCGGCCACGGCCGCCGCGCTGCCGCCTGAAGAGCCGCCTGGAATGCGCGTCGCATCCCAGGGG
>JBEAMY010000247.1:0-3097 GCA_041165725.1 Pseudomonadota bacterium | reverse complement strand
CGGCTCAGGTTTGGCCGGAACCACGGGCGCGGGCGCATCAGGGAGCACCCCTTTGATCACCGGGGTTTGCCGATTGGTGGGCTCTTGTGAGCGTCGGGTGACGGCAGTGGGGTCTTCGATTTCCTCGGCCAGTTTGTAGCTCGCTTCGAGGTTATCTAGCCTGGGGTCGTCGTGCTTGAGTCGCTCGAGTTTGTAGTTGGGGGTTTCCAGGCCTTTGTTGGGCACCAGCAAAACCTGAATGCGTTGCTTGATTTCGATCTTGGCGATTTCAGAGCGCTTTTCGTTGAGCAGGAAAGAAGCCACTTCAACAGGCACCTGCGTGTGCACAGCGGCTGTGTTTTCTTTCATCGATTCTTCCTGAATGATGCGAAGAATCTGCAAGGCTGAGCTTTCCGTATCGCGCACGTGGCCAGAGCCACCGCAACGTGGGCAAGGAATGGAAGCGCCTTCTGAAAGGGCCGGGCGCAAGCGCTGACGGCTCATTTCCATGAGGCCAAATTTGCTGATGGAGCCAAACTGCACGCGGGCACGGTCTTGGCGCAAGGCATCGCGCAAGCGGTTTTCCACTTCGCGGCGGTTGCGCGCTTCTTCCATGTCGATGAAGTCGATGACGATCAGGCCGCCCAAATCGCGCAGGCGCATTTGGCGGGCCACTTCATCGGCCGCTTCGAGGTTGGTGCGGGTGGCCGTTTCCTCGATGTCACCGCCACGGATGGCGCGCGCTGAGTTGACGTCGACCGAGACCAAGGCTTCGGTGTGGTCGATCACAATGGCACCGCCCGAGGGCAGATTAACGGTTCGGGCATAGGCCGATTCGATCTGGTGTTCGATCTGGAAACGGCTGAAAAGTGGGGTGTGGTCGCGATAGCGTTTGACTTTGTCGGCATGCTCGGGCATGACGTGCGACATGAACTGATGGGCCTGGTCGTACAAGTCATCGGTGTCGATCAGGATGTCGCCAATGTCGGAGTTGAAGTAGTCGCGAATGGCGCGGATGACCAGACTGGATTCCTGATAAATCAGGAATGCGCCTTTGCCGGCTTGGGAGGCCTCGTCAACGGCTTTCCAGAGTTTGAGCAGGTAATTGAGGTCCCACTGCAACTCGGGTGCGGTTCGGCCAATGCCAGCTGTGCGGGCAATGATGGACATGCCGTTGGGGTATTCAAGCTGGTCCAGCGCTTCTTTCAGTTCAGCGCGCTCATCGCCCTCAATGCGTCGGCTGACGCCACCGCCACGGGGATTATTGGGCATCAAAACCACATAGCGACCCGCCAAAGAAATGAAAGAGGTCAGGGCAGCGCCCTTGTTGCCACGTTCTTCTTTTTCGACTTGGACCAGCAGTTCCTGGCCTTCTTTGATGACGTCTTGGATGCGTGCCTGGCTGGGTGACACGCCTGGGGCAAAGTATTGGCGGGAAATTTCCTTGAAGGGCAAAAAGCCGTGCCGTTCTTCGCCGTAATCCACGAAACAGGCTTCCAGCGAGGGTTCGACCCGCGTCACCACCGCCTTATAAATATTGCCTTTGCGTTGTTCGCGGCCTTCGATCTCAATTTCATAGTCGAGCAGTTTTTGTCCGTCCACGATGGCCAGGCGGCGCTCTTCCGCCTGGGTCGCATTGATGAGCATCCGTTTCACGATGCAATTCCTTCTCACAACAACAACAGACCCGATGGGGTCAACGATGCCGATCGACGAGGGAGACGGAAACGAGGACTGGAGCAGGCCTGGAAATCAGGCTGTGCTCGATTCAGCCGGAGGGCGCGAGACAAGCGGTCGAGGGAATCGACCTGTGAGAGTCAAAAACAAAATGTCGCTCATGTCGCCAAGTTTGGCGGATAGCTCAATATCAAGCTATCGGCCGGAATTCGTTTCAAATGTCCAATCATCGGTTTGCGTTGGATGCATTGCCCACAACGGGCGCTCAGATCCAACACGGCATCGACCTTTCAGCGTTGCGGGCTCATGATCTAATCTCCAAATCAAATCAAGCACTTGGAAGCCAACGCTGGTGAAGCCGATTATAGACACAGCCATGACCGAAACCTCTAGCGCCAGAATCCTGGTCGTGGATGAGGATTCGGCCGGCCAGCGGCTGGACAATTTCCTCATTCGCCACCTCAAGGGCATGCCCAAGACCGGGGTTTACCGGATCATCCGAACCGGCGAGGTCAGGATCAACAAAGGTCGGGCGCAGGCGGACTCCCGTGTGGAGGCGGGCGACCAAATCAGGGTCCCGCCCTTGCGCCTGTCGCCACCCAAGCCGGTCATCGCGGCGTCCATGTCTAAGACCGATCCGTTTCGCATTCTGTTCGAGGATGACCACCTCATTGCGTTAGACAAACCTTCTGGCTTGGCCGTTCACGGCGGAAGCGGGATCAGCCAGGGCGTGATCGAGCGCCTCAGGGCATCCCGCCCTCAAGCCGCCGTGCTGGAATTGGTCCACCGCCTCGATCGTGAAACCTCTGGCGTTCTCTTGGTGGCCAAAAAGCGCAGTGCATTGCGCAACATCCAAGATCAGTTCAGAGGCCGCGAAACCGGCAAAACCTATCTGGCCATGGCCAAGGGACAGTGGCCCTCTAATAAGAAGGTCGTTGACATCCCTCTGTTTAAATATCAGGCCATGACCCCTTCAGGTGAGACCGAGCGCCGTGTCCAGGTGGTCCCGGAATCTGACCCCAGGGGGCAAAGGGCCATCAGTTTGGTAAAGGTTGCACGGTTGGTAGGCCCTCACAGTTTGTTGGAGGTCGTGATCAAAACCGGGCGCACGCACCAGATTCGGGTGCATTTGTGCAGCCAAGGTCACCCCATTCTGGGGGACGACAAATACGGCGACTTCGCGCTGAACAAGGCCTTGCAGAGCGAGGGCTTGAAACGCATGTTTTTGCACGCGTGGAAGCTTCAGCCCAAGCACCCGCATACGGGTCAGCCCATGTCCCTGATTTCGACTCTTCCTGCCGATTTGCAACAATTCATCCACCATGTTGAACCCGACAGCCCGCCGATTTGATCTCATTGCCTTCGATTGGGACGGCACGCTGTTCGATTCGACCGCCATCATCACCAAATGCATTCAAGAGGCCGTGCGCGATGTTGGCGG
>JBEAMY010000246.1:0-5441 GCA_041165725.1 Pseudomonadota bacterium | reverse complement strand
GTCAACACCACCAACCAGGGCATGTATGGCCAACCCGCTCTTGACCTGAAACTGGACGAGTTGCCGCTCAATGCCTTGGTTTCAGATCTCATTTACATTCCCCTTCAGACCCCCTTGTTGGCGCAAGCCAGTGCCAGAGGCCACACCACGGTGAATGGACTGGGCATGCTGCTCAATCAGGCCATTCCTGCCTTTGAAGCCTGGTTTGGGGTCAAGCCACAGATCACGCCAGCCCTGCTGCAAGCGGTCATGGCCACCTTTTGATTTCTTTTTCTGGTTTATTTTTTTGAAATTTATTGATCATTAATGATTCTTTGATCGTTAACATTTGGTAAATTTGCAAGAAATTGGGGTGTTTTGGGTCACACCCCAGCATCAGTTGTCAACCAGATGATTCGGAGTCCATTAAACACGTCATCGAGGAGATGATTTGTGAATCAGACACCGAATACACAAACTGCTGAATGTCAATCCAAGCCCGGTCTGACCGAGCTGATCAGTGAAAAATGGCGCATCCACGAACTGTTTGACGCCTTGCGCACCCAGCGCCTTCAAGAGCGTGAGCAACGCACCCGTCCTGCCGCCAAGGCCTATTCGGGCATGAGAATGAGCAAAGCCTGAGCCCACTCCTTATCGTTTCATTGCACTTGCCCTTCGGTGGGACTTAATTCCTGCAACTGAGTTTGCAGCTCCAGCCACCGGTTTTCAGCGGCCTCTATACCCTCATCAAGTTCTTTCAAGGCCTGCCCCATGCGGGCCCATTCTTGTCCACCAGACTGCTGCGCTTGTGGGTCTGCCATGGCCAAATGCAGGGCTTGTCGTTGGCTCTCCATGTCGGACAAACGCTCCTCCAGAACCTGACATTCGCGCTTCAAAGGCCTGATCTGGGCCAGCAAGGCTGAGCGTGCCTGCGCCTGTTGTTGACGGATGAGCTTGCCACTGCTGCTGGGCGCCGTAGCGTCTGATGGCCCCGGCTTTGAAGGGTTGCTCATTGCGCCCTGGGTGCGCAGCCTGGCCTGTGCCAGCAATTCGCGCTCGTAGTCGGACAGCTCTCCGTCGTAGACCGACACACGGCCTTCCTTGACCCACCAAAACGCATCGCAAACAGACTCCAGCAATCCACGGTCGTGGCTCACCAGCAAAACGGTGCCCTCAAAGCCGTTGAGGGCTGCAGCCAGAGCTTCGCGCATGCCCATGTCCAAATGGTTGGTGGGCTCGTCCAAGACCAGCAAGTTGGGGCGAGTGAAGATGAGACTGGCCAACAGCAACCTGGCTTTTTCACCCCCGCTCAGCGTGTCAATCGGCTGTTTAACGAGTTCGGCGCCAAATCCAAAGCCCCCCAAAAAATCACGCCAAACCTGTTCGGTGGGCGCTTGGTCATTCGCTCCTTTAACCCTCAAGCCATGACTCAAGGGTGTGTCCTTGGCGTCGAGCAAGTCCATTTCTTGCTGGGCAAAGTAGCCCATGCGAAGACCTTTGCCCCAATGAATGTCTCCCTCTAGCAAAGCCAGAGTACCTTGGACCGATTTGACCAAGGTGGATTTACCTTGACCATTTGCACCCAGGATGCCGATGCGTTCACCTGCGAAGACCTCAATCTGGACTTGACTCAAAACAGGCACGGCGTGTTCCATCTCATCGCGATAGCCCAATGTGCCAGATTGAATCGAGAACATGGGGTTGGGCAAAGTCGGTGGGGTTTCAAAGCCGAGGATGCAATCTGCATCGGCGAGCACTGGGGCCACACGGACCATGCGTTCCATGGCCTTGACCCGGCTTTGGGCCTGTCGCGCTTTGGTCGCTTTGGCTTTGAAACGGTCCACAAAAGATTGCAGCCGCGCCAATTGCTGTTGTTGGCGTTCGTGAGCAATTTGCTGCTGTGAAAGCTGTGTGGCGAGCAACTCTTCAAACGTGCTGTATGACCCTCCATAGCGGGTCAAATTGCCCTGTCGAATGTGAACGGTGACCTTGGTCACCGTGTCCAGAAAACGCTTGTCGTGGCTGATCACCAACAAGAGTCCGGGGAAGCGGATCAACCAGTCTTCCAACCAAACCAGGGCATCCATGTCGAGGTGGTTGGTGGGTTCGTCAAGCAGCAAAACTTCGCACGGGCTCATCAATGCGCGCGCCAATTGCAAGCGCATCCGCCAGCCCCCCGAAAACTGGGTGACAGGCATGTCCCATTGGTCGCGCGCAAAGCCCAAACCCGAGATCAGCGATTGGGCTCGGGCAGGGGCATCGTTGGCGCCGGCTTCCAGCAGTCGGGCATGGGCGGCGGCCATGGCCATGCCATCGCCGCTGGCCTCGGCTTCGCGCAGTTGCATCTTGGCCGAGCTGAGTTCTTGGTCGCCTTGCAAAACAAATTCGGTCGCACTCAGGGGCTCATCGCTCATGGTTTGCAGCACTTCGCTGATGCGCCAAGTTTTGGGCATGGACCATTCGCCTTGGTCCTCATGCAGGCGTCCAGTGAGCAGGGCAAAGAGGCTGGATTTGCCCGCGCCGTTGCGGCCCACCAGTGCAACTTTTTCGCCGGGATGCAGGCTGAGGCTGGCCGCATCAAGGATCACGCGTGCACCGCGTCGCAAACGGATGCCGTCGAGTTGGATCATGCCTGTGGATCCTTTGAATTGGCCCATGCGGACTTCATCGGCACCGCGCAAGGCCAAGACTGCATCGTCTTCTGCGGAAGTCGCCAGCCAGATCGGCGCAAGCTCTGGAAACGCCGCTTCAAAGCCTTCTCGTTCGTGCCCGATTTCAAGGACCAACCAACCCGAATCCTTGAGGCGATGAGGCAGTTCGCGAAGAAAGGGGCGAATGAAGTCCATGCCATCTGCGCCGCCTCTGAGCGATAGATCAGGTTCAGCCAAGAATTCGGCAGGCAAGGCGTTCATTCGGACATCGGCCACATAGGGCGGGTTGCACAAGACCAAATCGAAAAGGGGCTCAGACGCCACGGCATGCCAGCCGTCAGAAACCAGCCATGTGATGCGATCCGACACCGAATGGCGTTGGGCATTGAGATGCGCCAAAGACAAAGCGTCGGGGCTGAGGTCTGCGCCCACCACCTTGGCCTCTGGCCATGCGAGTGTGGACAGCACGGCCAAGCTGCCGTTGCCACAGCACATGTCCATCACCCAATGTGGCGATTGCCCCAAGGCATCGTCAATCCAACCGCTGGCCAGAACTTCGGCAATCAGGCTGCGTGGCACGATGCTTCTCGAGTCAATGTGAAAGGGCACGCCCTGAAGCCAGGCTTCGCCCGTCAAGTAGGCCGTGGGCAAACGCTGGGTGATGCGGCGCACGATCAAATCCTCCAGCCGAGTTCGCTGCTCGGGGCTCAGATCGGGGGCTAAGTCCAGGTCCATGTCCAGTGGCAGACCTGCTGCCCACAAGACCAGCCATGCCGCTTCGTCGCGAGGGTTTAGGGTGCCCTGACCGTAGGCAAGTTCAGCCTCTTGCAGTCGCTTGGCCAGGTCGTGAACTGCCTGCGCCACCGATGACGATGGCATGGTCAAGCCAGTCGCGCCGCTTGGGCATCGAGATCGATGAGCACCTGATGGTAAATGGCGGTGAGGGGATCGATGTCAGTGACCACCACATGCTCATTGACCTTGTGGATGCTGGCATTGGGTGGGCCGAGTTCGATGACTTCGGGACACATCTTGGCGATGAAGCGGCCATCACTGGTGCCGCCGGTGGTCGACACCTCGGTGGCCACACCGGTCACGGACTGAATGGCTTTTGTCACGGTGTCCAACAAAGGACCTTTGGGCGTCAAAAAAGGCTCACCACCCAGCGTCCATTGGATCTCGTGCTTGACCTGATGGCGATCGAGCACTTCGATCAGTCGATTCTTGAGTGAATCCACGCTGGACTCGGTGGAGAAGCGGAAATTGAAATCGATCACGCATTCGCCGGGAATGATGTTGCCCGCGCCAGTTCCTGCATGGATGTTGCTGATTTGCCAAGTCGTGGGCGGGAAATGGGCGTTGCCAGCATCCCACTGAAACTGAGCGAGCTCGGCCAATGCAGGTGCCACGCTGTGAACCGGGTTATCGGCCAAATGCGGATAGGCCACATGACCTTGAATGCCTTTGACGCGCAACTTGCCACTGAGCGTGCCGCGGCGACCGTTTTTGATCATGTCGCCAGTCTGGTGAACCGAGGTGGGCTCACCGACGATGCACCAATCGAGGCGCTGCCCACGGCGTTGAAGTTCTTCACACACCATGACGGTGCCGTCCACAGCTGGGCCTTCCTCATCGGAGGTCAGCAAGTAGGCGATGGTGATCGAGGGATGGTCATGTGCTTTGAGGAAGTCTCGCGTGGCAATGACCATGGCTGCCAGCGAAGTCTTCATGTCGCTGGCCCCGCGGCCATAGAGCTTGCCTTCGTGATGCGTGGGCTCAAAGGGGTCGAATTGCCAATGTTCACGAGGACCCGGTGGAACGACATCGGTGTGCCCCGCAAAGACCAGCACCGGTGCTTTGGCCTTGCGGCTCGGGCGAATGGCCCAAAGGTTGGTGACCTCTTCGCCCTTGGGGCCACGGATGAGGGTTTCGCATTGGAAACCCAAAGGTTCAAGCAGATCGATCAGCAAACGCTGGCAATGCTTATCGTGCGGTGTGACCGAAGGTTGGGCGATCAGGGACTCGACCAGGCGCAAGGTGTCCGACATCGGGCTCTCCGTGAAGCGAATCAGTCGCGCAGCAAATCGTTGAGGCTGGTTTTGGCGCGGGTCTGGGCATCGACGCGCTTGACGATGACGGCGCAGTAAAGGCTGTACTTGCCATCGGCGCTGGGCAGGTTGCCCGAGACCACCACAGATCCAGCGGGCACACGCCCGTACATCACTTCACCCGTGGCGCGGTCGTAAATCTTGGTGCTTTGGCCGATGTAAACACCCATGGAGATCACCGAGTTTTCCTCGACGATCACGCCTTCGACGATTTCGGAGCGCGCACCGATGAAACAGTTGTCTTCAATGATGGTGGGGTTGGCTTGCAAAGGCTCGAGCACGCCACCTAAACCTACGCCACCCGAGAGGTGAACGTTTTTGCCCACTTGTGCGCATGAACCCACGGTGGCCCAGGTGTCCACCATGGTGCCTTCATCAACATAGGCGCCAATGTTGACGTAGCTGGGCATAAGGATGGCACCTTTGGCAATGTAAGAACCCCTGCGGGCAACAGCCGGGGGCACCACACGAACGCCACTGGCCTTGAGTTCGGCCTCATCGAGGTGAGCGAATTTGGTGGGGACTTTGTCGTAAAAGCCCAGTTGGCCAGCCTTGATGACTTCGTTGTCTTTCAGTCGGAAAGACAGCAAAACAGCTTTCTTGATCCACTGGTGTGTGGTCCAGCGGCCCACCGATTCGCGGGTGGCCACACGCAAACGGCCCGAGTTGAGCTCAGCGATCACATGTTCAACGGCATCGACCG
>JBEAMY010000245.1:0-7843 GCA_041165725.1 Pseudomonadota bacterium | reverse complement strand
CTTGAGCATCGATTTGTTTTTTCATGATCGGGCGGGATTTGATCGGGCTGTTGCCAGCGCTGCCTTGAGTCCCCGGTCGGTGTCGGCGCTCTATGGTTTGAAACCCGAGCAAGTGAGTCGTCACGATTGGCCTGAGGTGCTGGCCATCAAGTTGGCCATGCCGCGCCGCTGTTGCGCAGGCGACCCAGGTGACTCCGATGTGTATGGCGCGCAGCAGCATGCGCCCTTGTTGGGGGTTTGGGTATGAGTCATGCGGTGACGCATTTGCTCAACACGCACCGCAAAGGGCAGGAACGCTTGCGCGTGTTGTCCGCATCGGGCCAGCTGGGCTTTGGCATCGTTGCCGAATCCTTTGAACGCGGATTGGAGCGCCGCCCTCATTTCATTGGTTGCGACATGGGCTCGATAGACCCCGGTCCTTTCTTTTTGGGTTCGGGTCAAATGGCCGCACCGCAGGCCATGGTGAGGCGTGATCTCGAACTGGTCTTGCGCGGTGCAAGGTCACTCCATGTGCCGCTGATCATCGGCAGCGCTGGCACTGCTGGTGCAAAGCCCCATTTGGTGAGCACCTTGGCGCTGCTGGCCGATGTCGCGCGCGCCAACGCTTGGTCCATCCGCGTGGCCACTGTGGCCAGCGATGTGCCTGCTCAAGTCTTGATCGATGCGCGCAAGCAAGGCCGCTTGCGCGCCCTTGATGCCAGCCCATCGGCACTGCATTTGCCCATGCCCGATGAGGCGCAGCTGCGAGCTTGCACCCATCGCGTCGCGCAATGCGGCACCGACACCCTCATCCGCGCCCTGCACAGCGAACCCGATGTGGTGATTGCGGGCCGTGCTTGCGACACAGCAATCTTTGCTGCATTGCCACAGATGCTGGGCTACGACCGCGCACTCTCGCTGCACATGGCCAAGATCATTGAATGCACCTCGCTGTGTTGCGAGCCGGGCGGGCGAGATGCCATGTTGGCCGAGCTGGGCCCGGATGACTTCATCCTGGAAAGCATGAACCCACGCCTTAAAGCCACGCCCACTTCAGTGGCGGCCCATGCGCTGTATGAACAGGCCAGCCCGTGGGAGGTTGAAGAGCCCGAGGGCGTTCTCGATTTGCGTCAAGCGCGTTACCAACCGCTGGACGAGCGACGCACTGTGGTGAGCGGCGCAAAGTTTTTACCGCGCCAATCACCCACCTTCAAAGTTGAAGCGGCCACCCGTGTGGGTGCGCGTGCGGTCCTCATGGCCGGCGTGAGTGACCCACAACTCATTGCCCGCATCGACGAGGTGCTTGATCAGGTTGAGGCCAAGGTCAAGGCCATCTTGCCTGGGGCTTGGCAATTGTTTCGCCATGTGTATGGTCGAGGCGCGGTGACTGCGCTTGCGCCTGAACAGTGCAGTGCCCATGAAGTCGGCTTGGTGCTTGAATTCATCGCTGAACACATGGATGACGCGCTGACCGCTGCCTCGGTGTTCAAGCAAAACCTCTTGCACGCGAGTTTTGATCAACGGCTTTGCACGGGTGGCAATCTGGCGTTTGCCTTCACACCCAGCGAATGGGAGGCTGGCATCAGCTATCGCTTTGTGGTCTATCACGTGCTCGAAGGCGTGAGCCCCGATGACCTCTTTGTACATGAGGTGCACGACTGGCAGGCCCACGAATCACAGAGGGCCTTGGCATGATGACGCCATTGCCACTCACCAAATACCATCAGATCTACTTGGTGTTGCGCGAGCAATTGCAAGAAGGTCGTTTTGCACAGGGCATGCCTGCAGAAACTGAACTGGCCAAGCAGTTTGGCGTGGGCCGAGTCACGGTCCGACATGCCATGGAGCAACTGGTGTCAGAAGGCCTCATTGTTCGCGTGGCGGGCCGCGGCACTTTTCCCAAATCCAGCGCCAAAGGCAATGCCTTGGCCGCCGAGCGCATTCAACCTCAGCCGACACGGCTTGCGGGCTTGATGGAAAACATCGTGAGCGCAAGTCGCGCCACCACCATCAAGGTGCTGGATTGGCGTGTGGTGGCGGCCAGTGGACAAGTGGCTGAAGTCTTGCAGGTGCCAGAGGGCACCGCAGTCAGGCGTGCGGTGCGCAGGCGCAGTTCGCGTGAAGGGCCTTTGTCCTACATCGTGACCTACATGCCCGAGGAATTGCTTGCAGGCAAGACACGCAAAGATTTGACCGACAAACCCATGTTGCAACTCTTGGAAGAAAGCGGCATAGAGCTTGGTCGTGCGCAACAAACCATTTCTGCGCGACAGGCCGATGCGGTGGTGGCCAAAGAGCTGGGTGTGGCCATCGCCACGGCCTTGTTGTCGGTGCGCCGGTTGGTCTTTGACGCCCAGGACCGTCCCGTTCAGTGGCTGGAAGGTCTTTATCGCCCAGACCGTTACGAGTACCACATGGAGGTTTCCAGCGTGGGCCGCGTTGACGCGCGCATCGCAGTCAAAGAGCAGGAAGACAGAAATTGAATCCATTGGAGTTGCTGTGGTGAACCCAAACCCAAATCTGAACAAGCCCGCGCAAACTCTGGCCCAAAAGCTGATTGCAAGGGCTGCAGGGCGTGATGCGGTGTCGGTGGGCGAAATCGTCAACTGCCGTGTTGATCTCGCCATGTTTCACGACTCTTCAGGTCCACGGCGCCTCAAGCCCATGCTTGAGGAACTCAAGGCCGAAGTCTGGGACAAGTCTCGCGTGGTCCTGATCATGGACCACTATGTGCCCGAGCAAGATGACGACTCGCGCCGCATCGTTCGCATCGCTCGCGATTGGGCCAAGGACCAGCAGTTGCCCCATGTGTACGACAGCCAAGGCATTTGCCATGTGGTCTTGCCCCAGAAAGGGCATTTGAAGCCCGGTCTTTTTTGTGTGGGCGGCGACTCGCACTCGCCCACGGGTGGTGCGTTTGGCAGCTACATGTTTGGCATTGGCAGCACCGAGATGTTGGGGGTGGTGGTCACGGGAGAAATCTGGGTTCAAGTGCCGCGTACCTTGCTCATGCGTTGGAACGGTCATCTGACTGCTGGCGTGACGGCCAAGGACATGATGCTGCACATGATTGGTCGCTTTGGCATGAACGGGGGCGAGTACCAAGCCATCGAATTCGCAGGCTCAGCAGTGAAGGCCTTGTCCATGCAAGAGCGCATGACGCTGTCGAACATGAGTGCGGAGCTGGGCTCACAAGTCGGCCTCATCGCACCGGACGAGGTCACGCGCGATTGGTTGAACGCAGTGGGCGTGAAAGAGGTCGATTGCGAGGGCTGGCACACCGATGCTGAGGCCCCAGCCACCGTCTACGACTTTGACGCCAGTGCGCTGGCACCCCATGTGGCCGCACCTCACAGCCCAGCCAATTCAAGGCCTGTGAACACTTATCAGGACACGCCGATTCAGGTGGCTTATGTGGGGGCATGCACCGGCGCCAAGCTCGACGACTTGCGTGCCGCCGCACATGTCCTCAAAGGCCAGCGTGTGGCCACGGGGGTTTCGTTGATGGTGGCACCGGCCAGCTTGATCGATCAAGACCAAGCCGAGCGCGAAGGCGTGATGCAGGTCTTGCGCGATGCGGGCGCACAGGTTTTACCCACTGCCTGCGGCGCGTGCTCGGGTTATGGCGGCACCATTCCTGATGGGGCCAATGTCATCTCGACCACCGCTCGCAATTTCAAGGGCCGCATGGGCTCTGCCACGGCTCAGGTTTATTTGGCCTCGCCGTACACGGTGGCCGCATCGGCGCTTCGCGCTCGCATCACAGACGCTCGCGAGGTGATCGCATGACCGAATTGCACAAGGTCTGGAAATTGGGCGCGGACGTCGACACCGACCAACTCGCTCCCGGCGCCTACATGAAGCTGGGGATTGCCGACATCGCCAAACATTGCCTTGAAGGCGTGCGCCCGGAATTTGCCAGCACGGTACGACCTGGTGATGTGATCGCCGCAGGCCCTGGCTTTGGCATTGGCTCCTCGCGCGAACAGGCGGCTGGGGCTTTGGTTCAACTCGGCGTCAAGGCGGTCATCGCACCGGCATACGGTGGCCTTTATTTCCGCAACGCCTTCAACCTGGGCTTGTTGCTCATCACTTGTCCCCAAGCTGGATTGCTCGAAGAGGGCGAGGCCATTGGCTTGGACATGACCCAGCGACATGTGATTCGGCCCAATGGGCAGCGCCTGGCGTTTGACCCCATTCCTGACTTTCTGCTCGACATGGTGCAAGCAGGGGGTTTGCTCCCTCAACTCAAGCAACGCAAGCGTGCCCGCGAGGTTCAATCATGACGTCAAACCATTCCCCTTCCATTGTTCGTGCGGCCAAGATGCCAGAAGGAACCTTGAGCATGCCAGTGGTCATCGTGGGCGGTGGCTCTTGTGGCCTCACTGCCGCCATTGCGCTTCGCCAAGCGGGCGTGGATTGTGTGGTCCTTGAGCGCGATGCCAGGGCCACGGGTTCAACGGCTTTGTCTTCGGGGTTTATTCCAGCAGCCGAGACGCGGATTCAAAAAGCCTTGGGCATCGCAGACTCTTATGAGTGCTTGATCGAAGATGTCATCAACAAAGCCCACGGTTTGGCGCCCAGGCCACTCGTGACGGCTTATGTGAAGTCGGCCACCCAGGCCATCGATGCGCTTGAGGCCAAAGGCTTGCCCTTCGAGATCGTTGATGGTTTTCTTTACCCCGGCCATCGTGTTCGGCGCATGCATTCCATGCCAGAGCGAACCGGAGAAACCTTCATGACGCGCTTGGAGCAACTCGCCACCCAAATGGGCGCAGACTTGCTCAACCAAGCCTTGGTGCGCGAACTTTGGGTGGACGACAAGGACCGCGTTTTGGGCGTGGGCTACCAGCGCCCTGACGGCAGCATGGACCACCTCGCTTGCGATTACCTTTTATTGGCCTGCAACGGTTTTGGTGGCAACCCCAAACTGGTCAAAGAATTGCTGCCCGACATGGCACAAGCCACTTTCGCGGGTCACCAAGGCAATGATGGCAGCGCCATCGAGTGGGCCAGGCAACTGGGTCTGTCGCTGGCCGATCTCGATGCCTACCAGGGCCACGGCTCGTGGGTCACGCCACAAGGCGCACTCATGACTTGGGCCTTCATCATGGAAGGCGGTGTGCAAATCAATTCGCGCGGCCAACGCTTCAGCGATGAAACCGGGGGTTATTCAGAAGCGGCCGTTCATGTGCTGGCCCAACCCGGCGGCATCGCTTGGAATGTGTTTGACGAACCCTTGTTGCAGCTTTTGTTGGGCTTCCCCGACTTTCGCGATGCCCATGCCGCTGGCGCTTTGAAGACGGCGGTGGATGTGCCGGCCCTGGCTTCGCTCATGGGTTGCGATGCCGCCACACTCAAAGCCACGCTGGACGAGGTTCGGCCTGGCCACACCGATGCGTTCGGTCGCAGCTTCACGCGAAGCCTGCAAGCGCCCTATCACGCGGTCAAGGTAACGGGCGCTTTGTTCCACACACAAGGCGGTGTCGATGTGGACACGCATTGCCGCGCCTTGCGCACCGATGGCAGGCCCATGGCAAACCTCTATGCCGCCGGAGGCGCTGCACGTGGCGTGTCCGGTCGTGGTGCGGATGGTTACTTGGCTGGCAACGGTTTGCTCAGTGCAGTGGGTGGTGGTTGGCTGGCTGCCAGCGACATGATTCAACGCCTCCAATCGCATTGAATCCAGCACCACATCTTTCATTTGCCTCTGACTTCTCTCTTGCAGAAAGTGTTTCACCATGACCTTGTCGCAACGACTTCAACAACCCAAGGCCTTGCTCGCTCCCGGCATTTACGATGCGCTCACGGCCTTGGTTGCTCAGCAATCGGGATTTGAGGCGCTTTATCTCTCGGGCGCTTCGATTGCCTACACCCGCCTTGGGCGTTCAGACATTGGTCTGACCACGGCGAGTGAAGTGGCCGATGTGCTCGCTCGCATCACCGAGCGCGTGCAAGTGCCGGTCATCGTCGATGGCGACACCGGTTTTGGCAATGCCTTGAACACGCAACGCACGGTGCGCAGTTTTGAGCGTGCAGGTGCGGCCATGATTCAGCTCGAAGACCAGACCTTTCCCAAGCGATGTGGGCACTTGGATGGCAAAGGCGTGGTGCCCGTGGCCGAGATGTGCGGCAAGCTCAAGGCGGCGCTGGATGCGCGCACCAGCGATCAAACCTTGATCTTGGCCCGCACCGATGCCTTGGCCGTTGAGGGATTTGAAGCGGCACTCGATCGCGCTGAGCACTACCTGGCTTGCGGTGTCGACGCGCTATTCATCGAAGCCTTGAGAACACCCGAGCAAATGAAAGCCGCTTGTGAGCGATTTGCTCACCGCATTCCGTTGTTGGCCAACATGGTCGAAGGCGGCAAAACGCCAGTGCAGAGTGCGTCGGTGTTGGGCGAGCTGGGTTTTCGCATCGTCATTTTTCCAGGCGGAACTGCGCGTGCGGTCTCGCACTTGCTGCAACGCTATTACGGCAGCTTGCATGCGCACCAGACCACTGCGCCGTTCAAGTCAGAGATGTTGGACTTCGATCAGCTCAATGCCTTGATCGGCACGCCCGAATTGCTGGAGCTGGGCAAGCGTTACGACGCTTGAGCACAGACGTTCACCCATTGGCCTTGGGTGATGGTGGCGAGCAACTCTGGAGTCACGCGCACGCCATTGCGCGTGCCTCCTGCGGCGGGCAGCAATTCGCGCCAAGCCTTGAGGGATTCATCCAGATAAATGGGCAATGCAGTGGCCAGACCAAAAGGACACACGCCGCCGACAGGGTGTCCGGTGAGTGCTGTCACTTCATCGTGCGACAGCATCTTGCCTTTGCCCAAAACCTGTTTGAATTTGGCGTTGTCAACGCGCACATCACCACTGGCCACCACCAGCACGGCTTCGCCACTGGCGAGACGAAACGCCAGAGTCTTGGCGATTTGCCCGGGGGCCACGCCAAAGGCCTCAGCTGCCAAAGCCACCGTGGCCGTGCTTTGTTCGTGTTCGATGATGGGAAGGTTCAAGCCCAGCGATTCAAAGTGGGCGCGCACGGATTCAGTGGTCATGGTCAGAGGGAAAAGTCGTAGTCGATGGTGATGGGGGCGTGATCGGAAAACCGGTCGGCTTTGAAGATCTCGACGGATTTGGCCTTTTCGGCCAAGGGGGGCGAAGCGAGGTGGTAGTCGAGGCGCCAGCCCACATTGTTGGCCCAAGCCTGACCTCGATTGCTCCACCAGGTGTAGCAAGCGTCCGTGGTGTCGGGGTGCAGTTGTCGGTAGACATCGACCACCTGACCACTGGCCAGCAATTGCGTCATCCACTCGCGCTCTTCGGGCAAAAAGCCACTGTTCTTTTGGTTGCCACGCCAGTTCTTGAGGTCGATGGTTTGGTGGGCAATGTTCACATCGCCGCACACAATGAATTCGCGCTGGGCGGCCAAGGCCTCGATGTGGGGACGGATCGCCGACAAGAAACGGAACTTGGCCTCTTGTCGGTCTTCGCCTGAGCTGCCACTGGGAAAGTACATGCTGAGGATGGACCGTTTGCGCTTGGCGGTGTCAAAGCGCAATTCAATGCAACGGCCTTCGGCATCGAATTCGCCACCGTCAAAGCCGATGAGCACATCGCTGGGTTCTTGGCGGGTGTAGATGCCCACGCCTGAATAGCCTTTTTTTTCAGCGCAATGGAAATGGCCCTTGAGGTGGGCCAAAGCGTCAAGCCCTTCGCTCAGGTCTTCGGCTTGGGCCTTGAGTTCTTGCACACACATACAATCTGGCGCAGTCTTTTCCACCCAAGCTTGAAGCCCCTTGCGGGAGGCCGACCGAATGCCGTTGAGGTTCAGGCTGGTGAGTTTGAACAAGGTAAATCTCCCATGA
>JBEAMY010000244.1:0-14734 GCA_041165725.1 Pseudomonadota bacterium | reverse complement strand
AAGGCCTGACCTTTGATCTCGGGCACATAGTGATACAAGACATCGTTGAGCTTGGCTTTGATCTCGAAAATTTCATCCTTGCTGCGTTCAAAGGGGAAACGGTCCAGATCGCCTTTGACCTCCAGCTTGGCTTGGGGCACTTTGCCCGAACGAACCGATTGCTGAACGTAGCGGATCACATCGATGGGCAGGGTCTGCGGCAAGTAGCGATAAACCCTTTGCGCCTGAGCATCATGGATGTCGGCGGTCAACTGCAAACGCCCCAATTGGCTGGTGGCCGCATCGCGCGCCCAAACCCCTTTGACGTTGGCTTTAAGGTCACGGTTGGAAAGTTGCGAGGGCAAGAGCTCCACTTCGATGTCCTTGCCCTTGAGACGCCAACGAACCCCCAGCTTGGCCGAATCGATGGGCACCCTGGACTCGGCAAGCACACCCGGCAAATTCACTTCGCCTTGATGAATCTCTAGCGCAAGCTGACCTTGACCCTCTTCAATGAACAAATCACCACTGGCCGAACGCACGCCTGGAATCCAAGGCAATCCGGCCAGTCCACCCTCAACGGCTGACCAGCGCAATTGGCTGCCAGAGGCCTTGATCGACAACTTGGGGGGCTGATCGGCTTGGGTCGTTCGCCAAGACAGCGTCAAGCCCTTGATCATTCCATCGGCTTCGAGTTTGTCGAGGACTTTGATCGCGTTGGCGCGCAAGTCCAAACCATGGGCCAGCCTTGAGACCACAGAAAGGTCCACCTGGGCCGCCTGCACCGAAACCTCTTCGATGGACCGGTCGGCCCCTTGACGCCAGTTCAGCGACAGTGCCGTCTTGGGCCAGGCTTGGCCTTTGCCCAATTCAAATTGCAGGTCGGTGGTTTGCAAAGACTGGTTCAAACCGCTTTGGTCTTGCGAAAAATTCACCCGGCCCTGAACCTCATGAAGGCTCAAATTGCGATGTTTAGCTGGCCAATCCAAATTCAGGGTGGGGATGTTCACATCGACGTCAGCGCGCCTGAGCACTGCTGCCTCCACCGTCAGCCAAGCACGCATGGCGGCGCGGGCCTCGATGGTCAGTGGCAAATTCGGCAGGGCGCGCTCAAGCATGGGCTGCAAAGACAGCTCAGAGGCCTCCACATACAAATCCCCATTCCAGGTTGAGGGGTCGGCTGCGCGTCCTGTGAATAAGGGCTCTTTGAAACGGCCCACCACTTGGAAGCGTTCGCCCATTTCAGATCGGGCGGGCGTCGCCCTCAGACTCACCCAGTGCTGGAACAGGCCATTGCTCATTTCCACATCGAGTGCGTTGAGCCATTCTTCGGGCTCATGCCCTGCTTCGACCCACCACAGCTGACCTTGACGCAAATGCAGGCGCGGTTGGTTGAACAGCCAATTGGTCAGGGGATTGTTGCTGCGGTCTTCTGAGGCCATGGGCAAGCTGGCCAGCGTCCAACGGCCTTGCTCATCTCTGCCCAGATCGACCGACAGGCCATTGAGCAAGAGGTGATCCACTCCCAACGACAAGGCAGAGCGGGCACTGAAAGTGGCCTCAGATTGGGGCAAGGACAAAACCACCCGCCCTTGTGGCGAGGTGAGGGTCAAACCTTCAATGGTCACTGTGCCCCACAAGCCATGCGACTCAACCTGCAAGGAAGCGATCTCTAACTTCAGGCCAATTCGCTGGCTGATCCACTGCGCCAGGTCATCTTTCCAAAGACCGATGCGGGGCACAATCCAGAAATGGAGCACCAATGCCATGAGCAAGAGCAAAGCCCAAAACGCCAGCGTTGCACGCCACAGCCATTTGGCACCCGAATCGACCCAAAGCCACACGCGGCTTGTTGGCTGGGGATTTGAAGGAGGAGCCGTGGATTCCATGAGATCAGAAGAATTGATGAGATTATCGCCTTCGCCTTGGAGATCGATGCATGAACGCTGGAGATAAACCGGTCAATTCATCAGAAACAGCCGCCTCTGTGGGAGTGGTCAACGCCTTGGCGTCCCACGCCAGAACGGTGGTGCGCATCCGTCGTCGCTATGCCAACTGGCTTGAGGCCCTGCCGCCGGGGCCGCCCACCCGCGCCAGCTTGGCTCAGGCCTTTGAGCAATTGGGCAGTGATTGGCCCAAGTTGGCCGATCGCCTTCGGGTTTTGCGCCAACTGTGCTTTGAACGACTGGTGGTGCTCGACTGCGAGCACCATTGCGACTTGAAGGTGGTGACGCATGGCATGACCGCCTTGGCTGAACTTTGCCTTCAGCAAGCGCTCAACCATGCCTGGGATGAGTGGCAAGAGGTGCATGGCACACCCAGAACCGCATCGGGAGAAGCCGCACGCATGTGGATCATGGGCATGGGCAAGCTCGGTGCGAACGAGCTCAATGTGTCCAGCGACATCGACTTGGTTTATGTGCATGATGAAGACGGGCAAACCGATGGCCCGCGCGTCATCGACAACTCGGCCTTTTTTGCCAAGCTGGCCCGCTCCATTCAACAACTCATTGGCGAGACCACCGAGCATGGCTTTGTGTTCAGGGTGGACTTGGCGCTGCGACCCAACGGCCTATCCGGCCCAGTGACCGTGTCTGGTGATGCGCTGGAAACCTATTTTTTGGTTCAGGGCCGCGAGTGGGAGCGCTTTGCCTGGCTCAAAGCGCGATGTGTGGCCTGCACCGTGGCCAACGACGATGGGCAGTTGCTCTATGCCGTCATCAATCCTTTTGTGTATCGGCGGCACCTGGACTACAACGTCTTTGAGTCTTTGCGTCAGTTGCACCGTCAGATTCGCCAGCAAGCGATCCGCACCACGGTGGGCAGCGCACACCGCAGCCACCGCGCCACCGACGTCAAGCTCGGGCGTGGCGGCATCCGCGAAATCGAATTCATCGTCCAGTTGTTGCAAGTCGTGCGGGCTGGCCGTTTTCCTGAACTGCGCGATCAGCAAACCTTGTCTGCGCTGACCCGCCTGAGCCATGCTCAGCTCATGCCGCAAGCCACCGCAGAGGCCTTGCAACAAGCCTATGTGTTTTTGCGCCACGTTGAGCATCGGATTCAATACCTGGATGATCAGCAAACCCATGCTTTGCCCACCGACGACGCGGATCGCTTGTGGCTGGCGCAAACCTTGGGGTTTGACCATCTGAATGAATTTCATCAGACCCTAGACGCCCATCGCGACGTGGTTTCTCGCGAGTTCGATGTCTTGCTCGGACAAGGCGATGCGGCAGAACCCGACACTGCCACACAATTGGCGGCATCGAGCGGCAAAGCGCAAAGCGACGACCCATGGCTTCAAGCGGGCGAACCACTGGCCGCGCACTACCAAGCCTTGCTGGAGCATCCGCACCGAAGGGCATTGCGAGATCAAGCACAAGTGCGTTTGCAGCAACTGCTGCAACAGGTGCTGGCCTGGCACCAAAAAGGCGAGTGCAGCACAGAGGCCGTCACGCGCTGGCTGGATTGGCTGCCCGTGCTGTTTCGCCGCGACTCCTATTTGGCCTTGCTCATCGAAAGACCCGGCGTCAATCGGCACCTGCTGGATTTGTTGGGCGCCGCACGGTGGGTGGGGCGATACCTCAGCCGCCACCCAGAGGTGATCGACGAGCTGGCCTTGCCCGATGCCCGAAACGGCCGGGTCAATGGGGCCCAACTTCAGTCCATCCTCAATCAGCGGCGTGAGGCCCTCAAACAGGCCAATCACGATCACGAAGAGGACTTGCTCAACTTGCTCAGGCGGGCACACCACAGCGAGGTCTTTCTCACGCTTGCGCGCGATGTGGCTGGCCATCTGAGCGTGGAGCAAGTGGCCGATGACCTCAGCCAACTTGCCGATGCCCTCCTGGACTTGAGCGTGCGCTGGGTGTGGGACCTCATGCCGCAAAAGCATTGCGCGGTGCCGCAGTTGGGCATCATGGCCTACGGCAAGCTGGGGGGCAAAGAGCTGGGCTATGGCGGCGACTTGGACTTGGTCTTTGTGTACGACGACGATCATCCGCAGGCCTCTGACCTTTATGCGCGATTTGTCCGCAAGTTGGTGAATTGGCTGACCGTCAAAACCGAAGAGGGCGACCTCTACGAAATCGACACAGCCTTGCGGCCCAATGGCAATTCAGGCCTGCTGGTGAGTGCGCTCAGCGCCTTCATCGACTACCAAACCCAACGCGGCAGCAACACCGCCTGGACTTGGGAGCACCAGGCCATGACGCGCGCACGCTGCTGTTGGGGCAGTGACAAGCTCAACCAAGATTTGGAATCGGTTCGGGTCCAGGTGATCACTGCAGATCGCGACCCTGAGCAATTGGCGCAAGAGATTCGCGCCATGCGTCACAAGCTGGCGCAAGCGCGGCTCGCACCACCCGATCGTTTTGACCTCAAACACAGCAGCGGTGGAATGATCGATGTGGAATTCGTGGTGCAACATCTGGTGCTGCTACATGCCAAACAACACCCTGCATTGCGGGGCAATGTGGGCAACATCGCTTTGCTGATCAGGGCCGAAGAAGAAGGCTTGCTTCCCAATGGTGTGGGCAAAGCCGCTGCCGATGCCTATCGCCAATTGCGGCATCGCCAGCATCAGGCAAGATTGAACGAGGAGTCCACACAGGTGCCCGCTGACGAACTCAAGCCCGAACGCGAAGCCATTGAACGGCTGTGGCAAGTGGTCTTGGTTGAGCGGTCAAGCTGAGCCTGCCATTTCTGCACCGGACTGCACCCGCGCATGAGGCGCAGCCCTGTCGCTTCACGACTGTCGGATGCGCTTGACCAGCCCAGTCGTGGAATAACCTGAAACAAAAGGAATGGCCAAGGCCTTGCCGCCTTGAGACCGCACCCACTGGGCTTCTTCGAGCACATCCATGTTGTAGTCGCCGCCTTTGACGAGGATGTCGGGCCGCACACGCTGAATCAGCGACAAAGGAGTGTCTTGGTCAAACCAGGTCACGATGCTCACAGATGCCTGTGAGGCCATCACCCAAGCCCTGTCCATCAAGGTGTTCAAAGGACGGTCATCGCCTTTGCCCAAGCGCTTGACCGATGCATCGGTGTTGAGTGCGACCACGAGTGAGGCGCCCAGTGCGCGCGCCTGCGCAAGGTAGGTGACATGACCGCGATGCAACACATCAAAAACCCCGTTGGTGAACACCACAGGGCCTTGTTGGCGCAACTGGGCAATGGCCGTCTCAATGCGATCCGGATCGATGAGGTGATTGGCAAATTCGGGCTGGGCATGGTCTTGCATGCACGCATTGTGTCCCATGCCGCCCACCGATTGCGGTTGTTGGGTTCAGGCCAAAGGGTTGGCGCTGCGCCAGCGCTCAACGTGGATGCCGAGGTCTTTGAGGTCCGAGAGGATCATCACGCCAGGCACTTCTCGGCGATGCAAGATGCCACTGCGGCCACCCGCCCATATTTCCACGCCGGGTTGCAGTTGGGCGCGCAGTTCAGCCAAGCCATCGAGCACCTGATTGGGGTTGAAGGCCAAACTGAAACTCAGTGCAATCACTTGGGCCTGATGGGCTTGAGCCGCCATGACGATGTCGCGAATGGGCGTTTGCACGCCCAAGGACACGCAAGTGCACCCATACAAGCTCAACAAGGCTTCGACCATGAGCAAACCCAATCCGTGCTGCTCTTGCGGGAACGTGGTCAGCAGCACGCGGGGGCGATTGCGAACCGAAGGTTGAGGCAATTGATTGATGGCCTGGCGCAACAAGGTTTGAACCGTCTCACTGTAGAGGTGTTCTTCAAACACCTGCAATTCGCCTCGCATCCAACCGTCGCCCACCATGGTGTTGAGCGGTGCAATCACATTCATCACAAAGTGGCTCAGGCCCTGGGCCGAATAAGCCTGGCCGAGCAATCGGCGCAAGTCTTCGTCGTCGTGCTTGCGAATGGCGTCGTACAAAGGCTTGACCAGCGAATGGGGATCTTGATCGATCTCGTCAATGGTGGTGGGCGGTGGCGTTTGGCCCATGCACAAACGGTGCAGTTCTTCAATCGGCAAGCCCACGACCCTCCCTGGCCTGTGACCAAGGTCCAGCAAGCGCTTGATGGCTCTGAGCTTTTCAACTTGCTCCAGTGGGTAGGCACGTTCGTCGTTCTGATCCCTGGATGGGGTCGGAAAGCCATATCGCCTTTCCCACGCGCGCAGGGTGTCCTTGCCAATGCCGGTGTCTCTTTCGACGGCGGCGATCGACAACAGGATGGGCCTGTCTTCTGAACGAACGTTCATGGCTGGAATTCACCCTCAATAACAAGGACATGCGGCTTGTCATGGACAAAACTGCAAGAGGTGTTCATCATCGGGCAAAACAAAAACCTCAGCGATTTGTGTGCTTTGACAAAAAATCCCTGTTTACCCGAGGAATAGACCCATGCTTTTCATTGCCTCCTTGCTGACTGCAGCCACCATGACCCTGGTCAATGGCCCAGCCTTGGCGCAATCGTCCAGCACACCTGCAGCCGCCTCTTCCACCACAACGAATGCCACTACGACTTGTCCTGCTGTGTTGCAGCACACGGCTTTGCGCTTGCAAGATGAGAAACCGCAAAACCTTTGCCAATACGCCGGTCAGGTCGTGTTGGTGGTCAACACCGCCAGTTACTGTGGCTTCACGCCTCAATACGCCGACCTAGAAAAACTGTACGCCCAGTACAAGGGGCGGGGCTTGGTCGTCCTGGGCTTTCCGTCCAACGACTTTGCTCAAGAGCCCGGAGCCAACGACAAGATCGCCGACTTTTGTGAAAACACCTACGGCGTGAAGTTCCCCATGTTCAGCAAGACCAGCGTGCGGGGTGAAAGCGCGTCACCCCTGTTCAAGCAATTGACCCAACGCTCGGGCACCAGCCCCAAGTGGAATTTCTACAAATACCTGATCAACCGCGACGGAACGCAAGTGCTGGCCTTCAACAGCATGACCAACCCCAGCGATGCCCGCATGGCGCAAGCCGTCGAGCAATTTCTGAAACAAACCCCCAAAGGACATTGACATGATGCCTCGCGTTGCCGTTGTCGGGTCTGGCATTTCTGGCCTGAGCGCTGCCCACGCACTCCAAGGACAAGCCCACATCACCTTGTTCGAGGCCGATCACCGCCTCGGCGGTCACACGAACACGGTGGACGTCACCTTGCCTGGACGCCATGGCCTGGTCACGCACGGTGTGGACACCGGGTTTTTGGTGTTCAACGAAAAAACCTATCCCGGTCTGGTGGCCTTGTTCGAGACCTTGAACATCGCCACGGCGGCTTCAGACATGTCTTTTTCGGCGCAAGTGCCTTTGCCCAACGGTAGGCGACTCGAATGGAATGGGGCCAACCTGGACTCGGTGTTCGCTCAAAGGCGCAATCTGCTGAGCCCTCGTTTTTGGGGGATGCTCAGGGACATCATGCGCTTTAACCGCCTGACCACCGAGATGGCCGGGCGCGACCAAGACCATGAGTGGCTGATCCCTTTGTCGCGCTTTCTTGAAAAGCACCGCTTCGGCAATGCCTTCATCGACCATTACCTCTTGCCCATGCTGGGTTGCATTTGGAGTTGCCCCACCCAGCAGATGCTGGAATTTCCGGTGGCAACGCTGATTCGCTTTTGTCACAACCACGGTTTGTTGCAAGTTGAAAACCGACCCCAGTGGTACACCGTTCAAGGCGGTGCCAAGCACTACGTCCAAGCCATCGCCAAAAACCTGGACGAGGTGAGGCTGTCCACTCCGGTCTTGCGCATTGACCGTGATGCCGGTGGCGTGACCCTCTACACCGCAAAGGGCAGTGAGCGTTTCGATCAGGTGGTGATCGCCACGCATGCCGATCAAGCACTCCAGATGTTGGGCGACCCCAGCGAGACCGAGCAACGTCTTTTGGGGGCCATTCGCTTTGAGCGCAATCGCGCCGTGCTGCACACCGACATCACCCTCATGCCTCGTTCGCGCAAGGCCTGGGCGGCTTGGAATTACGAACGGGCCGGCGTTGAACGCGATGCCAGTTCGGTCTGCCTGCATTACTGGCTCAACCGTTTGCAGCCCTTGCCATTCACGCCAGAGGTCATCGTCAGCCTCAACCCGATTCGCCAACCCGCTCCGAATTTGGTGCTGGCCGAAATCGATTACGAGCATCCGATTTTTGACGTGGCCGCCATTCAAGCCCAAACCCAGTTGCATTGGCTGCGCAGTCAACCGCGCACCCACTTTGCGGGCGCATGGATGGGCTATGGCTTTCACGAAGACGGCTTGCAATCGGGCTTTGAAGCCGCCAATGGGGTCTTGGCCTCTATGCGCCGCCGATGGGCGGTGGCTGCGGCATGAGTCAGAGCACCGCTCAACTGGGCGAGGGCGAAGTTCGCCATGCCCGCATGCGTCCGCAGGCACACGCCTTCTCATACCCGACTTTTTTCATGTGGCTGCCCATGCGCAGGCTGAATCAGTCCAAGGATTGGGGGCTGCCGGTCAATCGCTGGGGCTGGGTGTCGTTTCACGATGCCGACCACGGTGATGGTCGCGGCCCTGAAGAAGGCGGCGCACTGGCTTGGCTGCAAGATTTGTTGCGCCAGCACCAGATCCACGACGCCACTGGAGAAATTTGGCTGCATTGTTATCCCAGGGTGTTGGGCTATGCCTTCAAGCCCGTGAGTTTTTGGCATTGCCATTCACCCGATGGTGCCTTGCGCGCCATCGTGGTGGAGGTCAACAACACCTTTGGTGAACGCCATTGCTATGTTTTGGATCGCCCGCAACTTGGGCAAACGCTGATGGCCGACAAACACTTTCATGTCTCGCCTTTTTGCGAGGTCAAGGGCCATTACCGCTTTCGCTTCATGCGCAGCCACGCGCGAGATCCCGAGCGCATGGTGGTGCGCATTGAACATGGTGACGAAGAAGGCTTGCTTCTGCTCACCAGTGTCAGCGGCAGCTTGCACGACATGACGCCATCCAGCTTGCGCCGCATGCTGTGGCGTTTCCCCTTGCTCAGCCTCGGAGTGATTGCCCGAATTCACTGGCAAGCGCTTCAGCTTTGGCTCAAGCGAGTGCCGTTTTTCAGCAAACCCCCCGCCCCCCTTGAAACCGCCACGATGGCCAGACCCGAATCCCCATCCATGCTGCCCACTCAACCTGAATGGAGACGTTCTGCATGAGCACATCCACCCACAGCTCCCTTGTTCCCGAGGCGGCTCCACGTTCTGCGCGACGCGCACTCAAACTCATGGTCCGCTTGCCCAAAGGCCAGCTACGCCTCGTGTTGCCCACAGGTCAGACCTTGCACTTGGGTCAGATGAATGGCCCCACCGCTTCGATCCGCATTCAAGAGTGGGCCGTCTTTGACATGATCATCTCCAGCGGCGATGTCGGTTTTGCCGAGGCTTTTCGCCGAGGCTGGTGGGACACCAACGACCTCACAGGATTGTTGCGATTGGCGCTGGTGAACCGCCGCCACCTTGAAGACCTCATTCACGGGCATTGGCTGGGCAATTTGCTCAATCGCGTTCAACATTGGATGCGCCGCAACACCAAGGCCAACAGCAAACGCAACATCCAAGCCCATTACGATTTGGGTAATGCGTTCTACAGCTTGTGGCTGGACGAAACCATGATGTACTCGGCCGCGCATTTTGATGGCGACTTGAACCGCCCCCTGGCTCAGGCACAGACCCTCAAGATCGAACGCGCCTTGAAGCAAGCTGGGGTCAGCGCAGGTTCACGCGTGCTGGAGATCGGCTGCGGCTGGGGAGGATTGGCCGAGGTGGCGACGCGTGATTTCGACGCACAGGTGGTGGGCGTCACGCTCAGCCCCGCTCAATTGACTTACGCCCAAGAGCGCTTGCAAAAGCAGGGGCTTGAGGCTGATTTGCGCTTGCAAGACTATCGCGACATTCACGACGGCCCATTTGATGCCGTGTGCTCCATAGAAATGTTTGAAGCCGTGGGACAAGCCTACTGGCCCACCTATTTCAAAACCCTATCCAACTTGTTGGCCACGGGTGGCAAAGCGTGCATTCAGACCATCACCATCGATGACGCTTTGTTCGAGCGCTATTTGCAGGGCACTGATTTCATTCAACAGTACATCTTTCCCGGTGGATGCTTGCCCTCGCCGAGCGAATTTCGAAGTCAAGCCAAAGCGGCCGGTTTGAGCGTGGTCGACGAATTCAGCCTGCGCTTGGATTACGCTGAAACCCTCAGGCGTTGGCACAGCGCATTCAATGCGAAAAAAGGGCAGGTGCTGGGCATGGGCTTTGATGAGGTGTTCATCCGCACCTGGCAGTTCTACCTGAGCTATTGCGAAGCTGGTTTTGAAGAAGCCAGCACCGACGTGATTCAGTTCACGCTGGTCAAAGACTGAAACCCTGTACTGAAGATTCATCCCATGCCTTTGAATGCTCCTCTTGTGGAATGGCGCGACAAACCCGTGTGGGTGGTCGGCGCATCCAGCGGCATAGGTCAGGCCTTGGCGAGTCGTCTGCATGCGCTGGGGGCCAAGGTCACCGTGTCGGCTCGCAAAGTCCAAGCCTTGGAAGACTTCGTCAGCGCCCATCCGGGTGCGCAAGCTCTGCCGGTCGATGTCAGCGACAGGCAAGCGCTCAAGGCATGCGCAACCCAGCTCCAAGCGACTCAGGGTTTGCTGCGGGTGATTTTTTGCGCCGGGCACTACCTTCCTCAGCGAGCGACGGCCATCGATGCCGAGGAAATTCACCAACACATGCGCATCAACTACACCGGCGCAGTTCATTTGATCGAAGCCGTCTTGCCCGCTTTGCTTACCCAAAAAGAAGGGCACATCAGCTTGGTCTCCAGCGTGGCGGGCTTCAGGGGTTTACCCAAAAGCTTGGCCTATGGCCCGAGCAAGGCGGCACTCACGCATCTGGCTGAAGTGCTTTATCTCGACCTCAAAGACCAGGGCATTGGCGTGAGCGTGGTCCATCCCGGCTTTGTTCGCACGCCGCTCACCTCGCAAAATGATTTTGAGATGCCCGCCCTCATCGAGCCTGAAGAGGCCGCACAAGCCATGGTCGATCAATGGCGCAAGGGCGTGTTCGAATTGCACTTCCCCAAGCGATTCACCCTTGTGATGAAGTTGCTTCGCGTCTTGCCTTACCGAATCTACATGCCCCTGGCCAGTCGACTGACCCGATCATGACCCCACCTCTTGAACCATTTGCTGTTGACGTGCCTCACGAACGCATCCATGCGCTGGTGGTTTTTTTCGAGCACCTCACGCCGCAAAGCCTGAACGAGTTGGGCCAGCACTACACCAATGAGGTGCATTTCCGCGACCCTTTCAACGATGTTCATGGCTTGGCCAAGATGCATCACATCTTCAGCCACATGTTTGATGGATTGTTGGAACCCCGCTTTGTGGTCAAGCACTGGGCGGCACAGGGCAGTACGCTTTACCTCTCCTGGGACTTTCATTTTTCGGTGAAGGTCTTGGGACGAATCCGTGCTCAGCGCATCGAAGGCATGAGTGAGTGCCGATGGACTCAAACCCCTCAGGGTGAATGGCGGGTTCAAGCCCATTTGGACCATTGGGATTCGGCGACTCAGGTCTATGCCCAGTTGCCGGTTGTGGGCGGCCTGATCCGATGGTTCAGAAAGCGACTTTCAGCCGAGTGAAGGCGAGTTCGTGGACAAGGCGAGAACCTCAGTTTGACCCTGACCATTTGATGGTTGCGCTGCAGCAGTTACAGCACTGGGCAGATTGAGGCTTTAGGCCGTGGGCAAGGTGTCGGCAAAGCTGGGGCGGGTCATCAGCTTGTCGTGCAGGCGTTTGAGTGCTGGGCGAGTCTTGTCCCATTGCAACCCGGGAAAGCGGAAATCCAAATAGCCGGTGGCACAAATCACCGCGATGTCGGCCAAGGACACATGATTGCCAAAGCAAAACGGTTTGTCGCCCAGGCCTCGCTCCATGGCGTCGAGTGAAGCGTTGACCTTGGACATTTGCCTATCGATCCAGGCTTGGCTGCGCTCACTGTCTTTGCGGTGGGGCCAATTGGCTTCGAGTCGAGCCAAGATGCTGGCGTCAAGCAAGCCATCGGCCAGCGCCTCCCATGTTTTGACTTCGGCCCGTTCGCGCCCACTGGTGGGAATGAGCTTGCCCACTGGGGACAAAGCATCGAGGTATTCGACGATCACACGGGAGTCGAACAAGGCTTCACCACCTTCCATCACCAAGCAAGGAACCTTACCGAGGGGATTGGATTGCTGGATGGTGGTGTCTGCTGCCCAGACATCTTCAGTGACGAAGGTGTAGTCGAGTTTTTTCTCGGACATGACGATGCGGACTTTGCGCACGTACGGGCTGGTGATCGCTCCAATGAGTTTCATGTGTGAATTTCCTGTTACTCCAAAAATCATTCTATCGATGACATGACCCGCTTAACGTTTTGGCCCTAAGGCATAACCCCTAAAATTCACGCCATGGAAAACCTTTCAGTTACAGCCCTATCCCCGCTCGATGGCCGTTATGTCGGCAAGTTGAACGCTTTGCGGCCCATCATGAGCGAACAGGGCTACTTGCACCGTCGGGTGCAAGTTGAAGTCACCTGGCTCATCGCCTTGAGCGATTTGGGTCTTGCGCAATTCCCACCCTTGTCTGCCGAAGGCCGCACTCACCTTTTGAGGCTGGTGAGTGGCTTTGACACCCAAGCCGCCAATGCGATCAAAGCCATTGAAGCGACCACCAATCATGATGTGAAGGCTGTCGAGTACTGGATCAAAGCCCGTTGTCAGTCCGAAGACCTCTCAGGCCCAGTCCGTCAAGAGCTGGCCGCTTGCTTGGAGTTCATCCACTTTGCCTGCACCAGCGAAGACATCAACAACACCAGCCATGCCTTGCAACTTCAAGCTGCCCGCGAACAGGTGGTGTTGCCCGGACTGGACGGATTGATTCAGCGCCTTCGCAGCATGGCCCACCAATGGGCCGAAGTGGCCATGCTCAGCCGCACGCATGGCCAAACTGCAACGCCCACCACTGTGGGTAAAGAATTTGCCAATGTGGTCGTCCGCTTGCAAGCCGCGCGAGATCGTGTGGCCCAAGTGGCCATCCGCGCCAAGATGAACGGCGCCGTGGGCAATTACAACGCCCACATGGCGGCTGTCCCCGAAGTTGACTGGGAAGCCTTCAGCCAGAAAGTGATTGAACGCCCCTCAACGCCTCAGTCGGGCCAGCCTGTGGGTTTGGGCTTGGTGTTCCAGCCCTATTCGACCCAGATCGAATCGCACGACTACATGGCCGAGCTCTTTGATGCGCTGGCCCGCAGCAACACCATCCTCATCGACCTCTCGCGTGACATTTGGGGCTATGTGTCGCTGGGTTACTTCAAACAAAAGCTCAAGGACGGGGAAATCGGCTCGTCCACCATGCCGCACAAGGTCAATCCCATCGACTTTGAAAATGCGGAAGGCAACCTGGGCTTGTCGAATGCCTTGTTGCGTCACCTGGCCGACAAATTGCCCATCAGCCGTTGGCAACGCGATCTGTCTGACAGCACCGTGCTTCGCAACATGGGCGTGGCCTTGGGCCATGCCGTGCTCGCTCATCAATCGTTGATGACGGGGTTGAACAAACTTGAACTCAGCCCTGAGGCGATTGCGGCTGACCTCGACGCCGCCTGGGAAGTGTTGGCCGAACCCATACAAACCGTCATGCGCCGCCATGGCGTTCAAGGGGCTTATGAGCAGCTCAAGGCAGTGACCCGAGGCAAGACCGTCACAGCCGAGGATTTGCGCGGCCTCATCGCCCAGTTGGATATTCCTGAGGCCGACAAAAAACGTTTGCTTGCGCTCAGCCCGGCGACTTATTTGGGGCTGGCCTCTACATTGGCCAAGCGGGTCTGATCCAGTTCTTCGACTTTGGCGCGTTCGGCATATCGGTTAAAGCGCCAAGCCGTTCCTTCAAACTGAATGCGATGCCAGGTTTCGCGCTTTTCAGCGGGAGACATTTCGGTCCATCGCTGAACTTCGTCAAAAGTTCGGCCACAGCCTTTGCAAAGCTCGTCACCTTGACTGGTTGAGCAAATGGCAATGCACGGGGTATCGGCAGTGGTTTCGTACCAAGCCAGCCAAGCCGCATAGGCCTTGGGCGGGAAACCCGATTCGCTGGCTTGGTCGTGATGACCAATGGCCATGAGCGCATACACCTCGGCCAAGGCCCTGACTTCGGCGCACAAAGTCACCCCGTCAGGCGACGGTTTGATGTGGCGCCAATGGTTGATGGCGGCCTCAATGTCAGTGATGTGGATAGCTGCCATGGTGGGGCAGCGAGTTTAAGCGAGGACTCAAATGCGGGACTTCATCAAGGCCATCAAGCTTTCGTTGATGCTGTGCCAACGGGAACGGATGATTTCCAAATCTTGCCAATCGGCAGGACTGAGCCGTCCCTGACTGCGCATGCGGTCGCCAATGTCTTGGGCCGATTGCAATCGATCCAGTGCACCTTTGTCGTCGTAGCGCACATGCAGGCTTTCGGCCTGGGCACGCAAAGCGCGCAATACAAAACCCTGGTCTTGCCAAGCCTTGGCCACCAAATCCCAAGCCATGGCGTCTTTGGGATTCAATGCACACATCAACTCCAAGTCTTCAATCGCTGCGCGACGCTGTGCCTCTATGCCAGTGCTGATCAATGCCTTGTTGCGGAGCAAACGGTCAGCGCGCTGAAGTGCCCCATTGCCCAAAGCCTCCAAAGCCTGGCCTGGCTTGTTTTGCGCCAAAGCCATCTCGGCTTTGAGCGATTGAACCCAGCTGCGTGACGCATCAGGCAAGG
>JBEAMY010000243.1:0-2919 GCA_041165725.1 Pseudomonadota bacterium | reverse complement strand
AATCCTCGACAAGGCCGAACTTCTGCCCGCTCACTTTGCTCAAGCCTTGGTGGACGCCTTCTTTTTGATCTTGCCCTTCATGGCCATGCTTTATGTCTTGGCCTTGCTGGCGCCGGGCTTGGCGGGGGGCTACATCTTTTCACCGAAATTGATGCTTCCAAAATGGAACAAGCTAGATCCCATTCAGGGCTTGAAGCGCATGTTTGGCACCAGAGCTTTGATCGAGTTGGTCAAATCCCTGGTCAAGTTTTTGCTGATTGGCTTGATCCTTTGGTTGACCGTCAACGCAAACATCGAGGATCTGATTTCACTCAACCGAATGGACCTGCAGACCGGTCTCAAGCACTCGGGTGACCTCATCATCGATGCCTGTTTTTGGATGAGCATGGGCTTGGTGGTGATTGCGTTGGCCGATGTGCCCTTACAGAAATTCCAGACCAATAAAGCCCTCAAGATGTCCAGGCAAGAGATCAAGGACGAAATGAAGGACTCGGAAGGTCGCCCTGAAGTCAGGCAGCAGATTCGAAGGCGCCAGCGTGAAATGGCCAACAACCGCATGATGGCCAAGGTGAAAGACGCCGATGTGGTGATCACCAACCCTTCGCACTTTGCGGTGGCCTTGGCTTACGACCCGTCTTCAGATGGCGCACCCACTGTGGTGGCCAAGGGAACCGACGAATTGGCCAGGCGGATTCGCGATGAAGCCCAAGCCCATCAGGTCCACATCTTTCAAGCCCCTGAACTCGCACGTGCTTTGTATTTCACGACGCCGGTGGATCGGTCCATTCCCGAAGCCTTGTACCAAGCCGTGGCTCAGGTCATTGCCTATGTTTTCAATCTCAACCAGTCCTATGCAGGCGCGCAAGGCCTAAACCGCCCCAAACCCATCGTCCCAGACAATATGAAGTACGACGAAAACGGATTCCTGTTCACTTGATGATGTGAGGAAACAGCACGCATGAACGATTTCTACCAAAGCCCAGCCGACAAAATGCGGCTCGAAGTGCTGCTCAATTCTTTGCTGGAAGGACGTTTGAACCTGGCCATCCTCGGGCATGACGACATCGCACTTGCCCATTACGCAAGGATGATTCACGACCATTTGCGCCAAAACGGACAAAAGGTGGAGTTGTGGTCCTCGGCGCAGTCTGATCAATTGGTGGAACGCTTTAATCGCATTCTGTCGGACCTCACCCTCTCTGAGGCGCAGGACAAACTGCAAACTTCGGCAGACCGCCTTTATTTGATCTTCCCCGACACCCATTCCATCGCTGACTTCGAATTGCAACTGTTGGCCCGTTTGGTCAACGGTTTTCCTGCCAGCAACATCAACGTGATCTTGCTGATCAATCGCATGGAACCTTTCGAGAGAAAGCTCCAAGCTTTTGGCAAAAACCTCTTGCAATGGGTCCTTGAATCTGAACACCCTGTTCCCGACCGCATGACCCAGATCGAGGTCAAGAGCGATGAGGAAGAAAGCCCCAAGCGAGTTTCTGATCTGGGTGAATTGGGCGCCTCAGAGCCTTCGGCTGATGCGCCCAGCTGGCATCCTTCTTCGCCCTCCAATGCGGACTCGGGACAACGCAAGCGCAAAGGCAAGGGCATGTGGTTGGTGGTGTTGGCCTTGTTGATCAGCGCCGGCATTTTTGCCGCCATGAAATGGAGCGCACAACGCCAAGAGGTTTCTGCGGGCGAATCGACGACAACAGCAACCCCTGCCACTCCAGCAACGCCTGCGGCAACTTCAGTTGAGCCTACAGCGCCGGATTCATCGGCCACTGCAGGTGGCATGTCCTCCACGGCCAATCAACCCATTCCCGCTCAAGAATCGTTGACTGTGGGCAAAGAGGAATTGGTAAGTGGCAAGCCATCAGCACCTGTTGCGCCAGCCCCCACGCCAGCCCCCACTCCAGAACCCGCTTCGAATGCTCAGGCTGAAGCCACAGGCAAGGCCAAGGTCAATGCCGATCGAGATTGGGTGATGGACCTCAAGCCAGGTCAATGGGTGCTGCAACTTGCGGCCTTGGACACCATGGACGAGGCCAAGCGGGTGATCAAAGAATCCACCGCTAAAGACAAAGATGAATTCAAAATTTTGATGGCCCCTAGAAATGGCAGTAATAAGCATTACTACATCGTGGTCCGCGGGCCCATTGACGCCAAAGAAACTGCTGAATCCATGATGAAGACTGATCCTGGCCTTTCCAAAGCCTGGATGAGAAGCGCAAAGTCCATGAAATCTCAATTTGAAAAGCCTTGAGGCTTGAGTTTTGAGTTTCCATGCCGAGTTCATGCTCTGGAGGCAAAGATGATGGAAGACGTCAAGACCAGTGTGGATGAGCAACTCAGTCAGATTGACGCCAGATTGGCGGCTCAGGCTGTGTCCTCGACTGAGGAAATCTTGCCGGCCCAAGTTCTCTCTTCAGAAGGCGTACAAGATGCCAGTCTCCAAGCTGAACACAGCCGACATGCCACCAACAAGCTAGAAGACCCCATCTTGGCTGTTGAGCCTCACCTTGAGTCTGATGAGGCCGATCTGGCCATGCCATTGCCCACGCCGGATCAGGAAGGTGATCACGCCGCACCCCAGTTTTCCCAAGAAAGCCCTGAGGGATCGGAGTTGACCGAGCTGGAGATGGTTGCCGTCGAACAAGTTCCTGACGCGCTCACTCAAGTCCTGAGCGGTTTTTCCGATTCTTGGGTGACTGAGATGTCTCAACGTGTGGGTGATCTGAAAGAGCACATCGCCGTCGTGCATCACAAATTGGACCAATTCAGTCCCCGTTAGGAAAAGTCATGGCAGAACCAAGTGACACCAGCGCCCAGGCTGAAGAGGCCCGGGCCGATGATGGCTTTGAGCCAGCGCCAGAGCCCAGGTCTCTGAGCGCTGAGGAAATCCGCGCCGCCACAGAGCAGGCG
>JBEAMY010000242.1:0-3607 GCA_041165725.1 Pseudomonadota bacterium | reverse complement strand
CGGGCAGGGTCTGCCCTTGGTCATCCACGGTTTTGGCCAAGACCAGATGAACGATGTTCTCGCTCAAATCGTGCTCACCGGCTGAGATCCACATCTTGTGGCCCCGAATTCGATAGCGTGGCCCCAGGGGGTCGCTTTCAAAGTCATCGCCGTCTGGAACAGCTCGGGTGGTGATGTCGGCCAAAGAAGAACCGGCTTGGGGCTCAGAGAGGCACATGGTGCCGCTCCACTCGCCTGAAAACGCTTTGCGGGCAAAGACATCGATTTGTCTGTCGCTGCCGTGAGCCATGAGCAAATTGGCATTGCCTACCGTCAGCAGTCCGGTGCCCATGCTGACCGAAGCCATGGCAAAAAAAGAATTGGCAGCAGACTCCATGACATAGGGCAATTGCATGCCCCCCATGTCCACATCTTGCGCCGCGCTGAGCATGCCGCTTTGGGCATAGGCCTGATGCGCCTCGTGCGTGGCCTGAGGCAAGATCACACGCAATGCCCCATCGTCACCCATCACCGCTTTGGGCTCTTCAGTGTCCACCAAACGGTTGAATGGGGCGTATTTGTCGCGCGCCAAACGCTCGCAGGTGTCGAGCACGGCATCAAAGGTTTGACGGTTGTGATCCGAATGGCGATCACGACCAGTCAGGTCCTCCACCCTCAACCAATCGTAGAGGATGAAGTCCAGGGTTGAACGAAATGGCATGGGGTTGTAGGGGGCAGGGGTTGCAACACCCCCCTGCGCTCAACAATCAGAGGACTTCAAAAATGCCTGCTGCGCCCATGCCGCCGCCGATGCACATGGTCACTGCCACGCGTTTGGCGCCACGACGTTTGCCTTCGATCAGGGCATGTCCAGTCAGTCGCTGACCGCTCATGCCGTAGGGGTGACCCAAGGCAATCGCGCCACCGTTGACGTTCAAGCGGTCATTGGGAATGCCCAGTTTGTCGCGGCAATACAAAACCTGAACCGCAAACGCCTCGTTGAGTTCCCACAAGTCGATGTCGCTGACCTTCAGGCCCAGGCGAGACAAGACTTTGGGCACGGCAAAGACGGGGCCAATGCCCATTTCATCGGGCTCACACCCGGCCACTGCAAAACCCAGGAAACGGCCCAAGGGTTTGAGGTTGCGACGGCTCACCTCGTCTTCGTGCATGACCACGCAAGCGCCAGCACCGTCAGAGAACTGGCTGGCATTGCCTGCCGAGATCACACCTCCGGGGACTGCGGGTTTGATGCCCGAAATGCCTTCAGCCGTGGTTCCCGCACGGATGCCTTCGTCTTTATCAACCGTGATTTCTTTGGTGATCAGGCCAAAGGTGGGGTCCATCACACCAGTCTTGACTTTGATGGGCACCATCTCATCTTTGAATTTGCCCGACTCCCAAGCGGCGCAGGCTTTTTGCTGGCTGGCCGCTCCAAATTCGTCCATCACATCGCGCGAAATGCCATAACGTTTGGCGACTTGTTCAGCGGTTTGAAGCATGTTCCAGTAAATCTCGGGCTTGAGGCTTTCGAGATTAGGGTCCTTGAACATGTGGGTGTTCATCTCTTGCTGAACACAGGAGATGCTTTCTACGCCACCGGCCACATACACGTTGCCCTCGCCTGTGAGCACGCGCTGAGCGGCGAGTGCGATGGTTTGCAAACCTGAAGAGCAAAACCGGTTGACCGTCATGCCACTCACAGAAACCGGCAAGCCAGCGGCCAAGGCGCACTGGCGGGCAATGTTCCAGCCCGTTGCGCCTTCTGGGTTGGCGCAGCCCATGATGACGTCTTCCACCTCGGCGGCGTCAATGCCAGCACGCTCAACGGCGTGCTTGACCACGTGGCCGCCCAGGGTTGCACCGTGGGTCATGTTGAAGGCACCTTTCCAGCTTTTGGCGAGGGCCGTGCGGGCAGTCGAAACAATCAATGCTTGAGTCATGGGGTCACCTCACTGGAAAGATTTGCCGTCAGCGACCAAGCGCTGAATGAGCGGAGCAGGTTGCCAGAACGATGCGTCATCGTTGGGGTTGAGCGCAAAGCGCTGCATGGCACCCACCATGTTGAAGAGGCCAAACTGGTTGGCATAGTGCATGGGGCCACCGCGGTAGGGCGGGAAGCCATAACCCGTGATGTAGACCATGTCGATGTCGCTGGCTCGAGCTGCAATGCCCTCTTCGAGCAATCGAGCCGCTTCGTTGACCAGCGCAAACACCAAACGCTGAACAATTTCTTCATCGGTCACCTTGCGGGCTTTGATGCCCAGGGTTTCGCGGTGCTTGACGATCATGGCCTCCACCTCTGCATTGGGCATGGCATCGCGCTTGCCCGGTGCGTAGTCGTACCAACCTTTGCCGACCTTCTGTCCGAATCGGCCCATTTCGCAGAGCAAGTCGGCCGTCTTGCTGTAACGCATATTGGGGTATTCGGCATAGCGCCGCTTGCGAATGGCCCAGCCGATGTCGTTGCCCGCCAAATCGCCCATGCGGAAGGGACCCATGGCAAAACCAAATTTCTCGATGGCGCGATCCACTTGCTGGGGCGTGCATCCCTCGTCGAGCAAGAAGCCGGCCTGGCGTGCGTATTGCTCGATCATGCGGTTGCCAATGAAACCATCGCAAACGCCAGAAACCACAGCCGTCTTGCGAATGGTTTTGGCCACCGACATGACCGTGGCCATGACGTCTTTGGCAGTGGCCGCACCACGAACCACTTCGAGCAGCTTCATCACATTGGCAGGGCTGAAAAAGTGCAGGCCCACCACGTCTTGGGGGCGCTGGGTGAACTGGGCAATCTTGTTCACGTCCAGAGTCGAGGTGTTGGTTGCCAAAATCGCGCCGGGTTTGGCCACGGCGTCTATCGCCTTGAAGACTTTTTCTTTGACGCCCATTTCCTCAAAAACAGCTTCGATGATGAGGTCGGCTTTGGACAAATCCTCCATCTTGAGGCTGGGGGTGAGCAAAGCCATGCGCTGATCCAGCTTCTCTTGTTTGAGCTTGCCTTTTTTGACCTGGGCCTCGTAGTTTTTGCGGATGGTGGCCAAGCCGCGATCCAAGGCCTCTTGGTTGGTTTCCACCAGCGTGACGGGAACGCCTGCGTTGAGGAAGTTCATGGAAATGCCGCCACCCATGGTGCCCGCACCGATGACGCCCACCGAAGCGATCTTGCGCTGAGGGGTATCGCTGGGCACATCGGGAATCTTGGAGGCCGCACGCTGAGCCAAGAACAAATGCCTGAGGGCGCGGCACTCTGGCGTGAACATGAGGTTCATGAAAATCTCACGCTCAAACGTCATGCCGTCATCAAATCGTTTTTGCGTGGCCGCTTCCACCGCATCCACGCATTTGGCCGGAGCTGGGTAATGCTTGAAGCCGCCTTTGATCATGTTGCGGGCAAACTGGAAGTAGCCATCGCCCAAGGGATGTTTACAGGGCAAATCGCGAACCCTGGGAAAGGGGCGCACATCGGCCTTTTCGCGGGCCAAGGCCAAGGCCTCGTCAAGCAAAGAATCTTTGCTGGCACTGAGGCGATCAAACAGCTTTTGACCGGGAACCATGGCCAAACGGGAGGCCGGCTGGGGATCACCTGAAACCATGAAGTTGAGCGCCACTTCAACGCCAAGAACCC
>JBEAMY010000241.1:0-13076 GCA_041165725.1 Pseudomonadota bacterium | reverse complement strand
GCGGTGACCCAAAGGCCCCCATTCGGCCCGCATGCGATCGGCCAATTGCTGCAAGCGCTGTCGCAACACCTTGTGATAGTCGCGACCTCTGGCATAGACCGACACCACCGCCTGTCCGGGTTGTTGAAGCTGGGCCAGTTCGCGCGCTGACCAGTCAGCTGGCGCATGGCGCGGCAAGTAATCCATCCGCGCCGTGATCACACTCACTGTGCCCGGTATCAATTCGGCAGGCCGCGCCCGCTTGAGGCCGTGTCTGGCCATATAGTCCATCTCGCCTGCAAAGCCTTGAGCCAGCCAATTTTGAAGCCCCTCTTCGGCATGTGACAAATCCACAGGGGCAACGGCAATTTGGGAGAATCCCAGCGCCTTTCCCCAAGACTGCAACTGAGCCCAGCGATCTTCACCATGGCCTTGACCCTTGAACGACACGACACGCCTCCCGATGGGCCGATTGTAGGAACGGCCCATGCGCATTGGCGCGACGAAGCCGATGCCCAATCGCTGGCCATGGCTTTGGCCCAAGCGCCTGGCATCCAGTCTGGGCGCATGGTGCTCACCGGCGACCTGGGGGCGGGTAAAACCACCTTTGTGCGACACCTGTTGCGAAGCCTTGGCGTGACGGGCACCATCAAAAGCCCCACCTATGCCGTCTTGGAACCCCATCAGGCCGCTGCGGAGCTGGGCGGCTTTGCCATCTTGCATTTCGACTGTTACCGCTTTCAAGACCCCCAAGAATGGGAAGACGCAGGGTTTCGTGATCAATGGGATGGCCCTGGGCTCAAGCTCTGCGAGTGGCCTCAACGTGTGCCCGGCCTGTCCGACAGCGCCGATTGGCACATCGACATTCAGGCCAGTGGCGCTCAGTCGCGTGAAGTTCGCATTCAGGCCCTCACCGCGCTGGGTGTTTCTTGGTTGGATCACCTTCAATCATGACGCGCCCTCTGCTTGGCTCTCGCTTGCCCCACTCCGCACTGAGCGCTCAATCCAGGCGCAAGCTTTTGAAGGCGGGTGGACTGGTTCTTTTATTGGGCAAAACTGAGTTGCTTTGGGGCGCCAGCATCGTGGCGGTTCGCGTGTGGCCTGCGGCCGAATACACCCGCGTCACCATTGAATCCGATGTGGCGCTCAAGACCGAGCAAACCTTGATCGACAACCCACCACGCTTGGCGGTGGACATACAGGGCTTGACCCTCAACCCCACACTGCGTGATTTGGTGAGCCAAGTCAGGCCTGACGACCCTTTCATCCAAGGCGTTCGCGTGGGGCAATACAACCCAGAAACTGTGAGACTGGTGCTGGACTTGCGGCAATCCGTCAAACCACAGGTCTTCACACTGCCTCCAGTCTTGACAGGGCAAGCTCGATTCCAACATCGTTTGGTGCTGGACCTTTATCCCACACAAGATCTAGACCCTTTGCATGGTTTGATCGCTTCGCTGGACAAGCCCACTGCGGCGGCTTCACGCACCACGCCTGCCCCTGCGGACATCAGGAGCGAAGCTAAAAGTCAAGCCAAGGTCAACAGCAGCGAGGTCAAAGAAGATGCTCTGAGTGAATGGCTGGCCAACAACCCCAATGCCAGAACACCCAGCAATCCCCCTTCTGGGCCGCAAGCACCCCTACAAAGTCCCGCACAAATCCCAGCTCCCGGTTCGGCCCAAGGCTCCGCGCAACTCGGCACCAAGCCCACAAGCCCCGACAAAGGCAATGAGCCATCACGCCCTGCACGCTCCGTGCCCCAACGCTTTGCCATCGTGGCTTTGGACCCTGGCCACGGTGGCGAAGATCCGGGTGCCATTGGCCCAAGAGGCACACAAGAAAAAGACGTGGTTTTACAAATCGCGCGCAAACTCAAAGCCCGACTTGAAGACACCACGCTTAGCTTGCGCGATGGCGATTTGGCCTTGCGCGCCTACCTCACTCGCGATGCCGACTTTTTTGTTCCCCTCAATGAGCGTGTTCGCAAGGCCAGGCGAGTCAAAGCCGATTTGTTCATCAGCATCCATGCCGATGCGTTCATGACCCCCAAAGCGCGAGGGGCCAGTGTCTTTGCCTTGAGTCATGGCGCGGCATCCAGTGCCACGGCGCGTTGGATGGCCGAGCAAGAAAATCGCTCAGACGATGTGGGGGGCATCAGCATTCAGAGCCGGGATCAAACGGTCAAACAGGCCTTGCTCGACATGAGCACCACAGCCCAAATCAACGACAGCGTTGAACTCGGAGGTCACATGTTGCGGCAAATGAGAAAAGTCGGTAGCTTGCACAAACCTCAAGTCGAACAAGCGGGCTTTGCTGTGCTGAAAGCACCAGACATCCCCAGTGTGCTGGTTGAAACAGCCTTCATCAGCAACCCCGAAGAAGAACGCTTGCTCACCACCGATTCGCATCAAGACGCATTGGTCAATGCCCTGGTTCAAGGGATTCTTCAGTATTTTTTGCGCAACCCACCAAGGCCCAAACTCAGGCAGGCTTGAACTTGAATCGGGCTTTAGATTTTGGGCACCAGTGGGGTGTGAATCATTCAGCTTTGGCGCTGCGGTGTGCACGCCATGCGCCCAGCAAAGCAATCAGTCCGGGCACCAAGATCAGGCCCCAGATGATCCATTCGAGATTGGCCTTGACCCAAGGCAGTTGCCCAAAGAAATGCCCCATCAAGGTCACGCTGCCCACCCATAAAGTGGCACCAAGCACGTTGTATTTGGCGAAGAGGCTGCGCGGCATGTCAGCAACGCCCGCCACAAATGGTGCAAAGGTGCGAATGAAGGGCATGAAGCGCGCCAACACAATGGTGATGGGGCCGTGCTTGAGGTAGAAGTCGTGGGCTTGGTCGTAGGCTTTGCGGTTGAACCAAGGTTTGGGCGGCATGGCCAAGAGGCGGTGCCCCATCATTTGGCCCAAGGTGTAATTGACCTGATCACCCAAAATCGCAGCCACCCACACCAAGGCCATGGCGATGGGCGTGTCAATCAAGCCCAAACCACCCAGGGCTCCAATCACAAAGAGCAACGAGTCGCCTGGTAAAAAAGGCATGACGACAAGGCCGGTCTCCACAAAGACGATGAGAAAAATCAGGGCATAAACCCACGTGCCATGCAGGGTCACGAATTCGGTCAGGTGCTGGTCCACATGCAGTACCCAGCCCAACAAGGTCATGATCCATTCCATGGTCAGCAATCGGTTCGGTGAATTGACTTGCGCATGGGCGGGCATTCTATCGGCGACACCTAGAATGGAACGATGAATCTGCCCGCTCACCCCGCGCTCATCCGCGCCTTGCCCGATGAACTGATCAGCCAGATCGCTGCGGGCGAGGTGGTTGAACGTCCAGCCTCAGTGGTGCGCGAACTCATGGACAACGCTTTGGATGCGGGTGCCACCCACATCACCTTGCGCTTGCTCGCTGGTGGCATTCGCCTGATTCAGATTGAAGACAACGGCTGTGGCATTGCTCAAGACCAGCTTGCTTTGGCGCTGCAGCGGCACGCCACCAGCAAGATCAGCAATTTGCACGACCTCGAATCGGTGGGCACGTTGGGCTTTCGAGGTGAAGCATTGGCCGCAGTGGCCTCGGTGAGTGAGCTCAGCCTTTCCTCGCGCACGGCAAGCGACGAGCATGCATGGATGTTGCATGCGCGCACGGGCGAGCTGCGCCCCATGGCGCGCGACCAAGGCACCACGGTGGAAGTGCGCGAACTTTTTTTCAGCACGCCAGCACGGCGTAAATTTTTGAAGTCCGAAGCCACTGAGTACGCGCACTGCATGGATGTGGTCAGGCGCCATGCGCTTTCGCACCCGCATGTGGGCTTCACGGTTTGGCACGAAGGCCAATGCACAGCCCAATGGCGAGCGCACCATGGCCATAAGGCTTTTGAGGCCCGTACCAGCGATGTGCTGGGCGCTGAATTCGTCGCAGGCAGTTTGCCGATTCAAGTTCAGGTTGCCGGCTTGGACCTTCAAGGTTTGATTGGCCTTCCTGATCAAGCGCGCTCCAGGGCCGATCAGCAGTTCATGTACGTCAATGGCCGCTTCGTTCGCGACAAGGTCATTCAACATGCGGTGCGCGCAGCCTACGAAGACGTCTTGCATGGGCAACGTCAACCGGTGTTTGTCTTGCACCTCGCTCTTGACCCATTGGGTGTGGACGTGAACGTTCACCCCACCAAGATCGAAGTGCGCTTTCGCGATGGCCGTCAGATTCATCATTTTGTTCAAACCGCACTCAAGGAGGCGCTGGCTGCACCTCGATCTGCATCGCCCGGTCTGCCCCAAACGCTTGCTCCAAACCATTTGGGTTTTTCTGAACAGCCGAACGCAGCAAGGTCTTTTACTCGTTCGCCAGCCCATCCCTGGACGCAAGCCATGCCTGCACGGCAAGTGCCTTTGGGCTTGAGGTCAGATCCGCAATGGGAATCAGTGCGCTCGATGAGCGCTGAAGCTGGCGATGGCTTCTTAGCCGCCTCGCGTTCTCTTGCACCCATCTTGGCGAACGAATCGAGTTCAGGCTTGACTCAGCTCGCGCCTGACCAGAACACCGCTGCCGTCTCCCATGATCCCGCGGATCATGGCGACGATCACCCCTTGGGCCATGCGATTGCCCAACTGCATGGCATCTACATCTTGGCCGAGAACGCACAAGGCCTGGTGGTGGTCGACATGCACGCCGCCCATGAGCGCATTCTTTACGAAGCCCTCAAACAGCAACTGGACGCACAGCGCCTGAGCACGCAACCCTTGCTGGTTCCACTCAGTTTTGCCGCAACCCCAGAGGAGATGGCCGCTGCCGAAACCCATGCCAGCACGCTGGAGCAATTGGGTCTGGAGGTATCTGCCCTGTCTGCCCAAAGATTGGCCATCCGATCCGTGCCCACGCATTTGGCCCAAGCTGATGGTGTTGCGCTCACCCGTTCGGTCTTGGCCGAATTGTCTGAGCACGAAGCCAGCACCGTGCTGGAGAGACATCGCAATGAACTGCTCGCAACCATGGCCTGCCACACCGCAGTGCGCGCCAACCGGCAGTTGAGCCTCATCGAGATGAATGCCTTGCTCCGACAAATGGAAGCCACTGAACGCTCAGACCAATGCAACCACGGCCGCCCCACTTGGCGTGCGGTCTCGCTCAAAGAGTTGGATCAGCTTTTCCTGCGGGGACGATGAGCCGACATGAACCGGCCAAGTTCGTCATCTGCAGTGCTCGCTGCCATGTCCCCAGATCGCGTGGTGTTGCTCTTGTCGTTCATGCTGGGCATACAACCCATCACCACCGATTTGTACCTGGCATCCCTGCCCGCCATTGGTCGCGAGTTGGGTGCGAACATGGCGCAGTTGCAACTCACACTCACTGCCTTGTTGCTGAGCTTTGGTTTGTCGCAACTCATCTGGGGGCCGATCTCTGATCGAGTGGGACGTCGTCCCGTGGTGCTCTGGGGTTTGGCCCTCTACAGCTTTGCTGCTTGGATGAGCGTGATGTCGGCCCAGATTGAAGCCCTGATTCTTTGGCGGGCTTTTCAAGGCATCGCCATGGGTGCGGTGGTGATGTCGGCTCGCGCCATCGTGCGCGACTTGTATGACCCACAAGAGGGAGCTAAAGCCATGTCCAAAGGTTTGTCCGGGCTTGGCGTATTTGCTTTGCTCAGCCCCATCTTGGGTGGATGGTTGACCAGCGCTGGCGGTTGGCCATGGGCGCTTGCGGCCTTGGGCTCGTTTGGTGTGCTGGCCTTGAGTCTGGCGTTCTTTCTCTTGAAAGAAACCTTGATCAGCGAGCGACGCATCACAGGCGGGCAACTGATTTCATTGACCCAATGGAGCCGCATCGTTCGCAATCGAAGCTTCCAAGCCTTTGCCCTGCAAAGCAGTTGCGCCTATGGGGTGTTGTTCACCTATTTGGCCACCTCACCTTTTGTGTTCATTCAAAAATTTGGTCTGTCGGGAGTGAGCTATGGCGCATTGCTGGCGTGCAGCAGCTTGTCCTATTTGTCAGGCACTTTTTTTTGCCGCTGGATGCTCAAACGTCACGCGTTGCACAGGGTCGCCGCGCTTGGCGGAATCCTCACGGCCACGGGCGCTTGGTTGACGGTGGCCGTCGCAGCCTGGGGTCATGTGGTTTGGTGGCATTTGGCTGCACCGATCATGATCATGATCTTTGCGCACGGCATTCATCAGCCCATCGGACAAAGTGCCAGTGTGGGGCCCTTCCCTCGTGAAGCGGGCACCGCATCCGCGCTCAATGGCTTTGCCATGATGTTGTCGGCTTTTCTGATGGGGCAATGGTTGGGCATGCGGTTTGACGGCAGCATAGAACCCTTGGTCAACGGGCTGGCTTTTTGGGGCAGTGCATTGGCCCTGACATGCTGGACATGGGTGCAACGGCATGGCCGCATCTGAAACCCAAGCCTGGGCCCTGATTGGCCCCACCGCCTCCGGCAAAACCGCTGCGGTGATGCAACTGGCCCAACGCATGCCGATTGAAATCATCAGCATGGACTCCGCCTTGGTCTATAAAGGCATGGACATTGGCACGGCAAAGCCCAGCGCTCAAGAACTGGCGGCAGTGCCTCACCACCTGATTGACCTGATCGAACCCACCGAAGTCTTCAGCGCTGCGCAATTCGCTCAGGCTGCACGGCAATGCATGGCCGACATCCATTCGCGGGGACGCTGGCCAGTGATCGTGGGCGGCACCTTCCTCTACCTCAAAGCATTGCTGGAAGGCTTGGACGATTTGCCCGTCACCGACCCTGAAATCAGATCTCAATGGCAAGCCAGGGCCAACGAGCAGGGCTGGCCTGCTCTGCATGCTGAACTCGCCAAAGTGGATCCTGTCACAGCGCAACGGCTATCGCCCAACGACTCGCAACGCATAGGCCGTGCATTGGAGGTTTGGAGCATCACTGGGCAAAGCCTGAGTTCCCTTTGGGGTCGCAAACAACAACCCACTGGCCTTGAGGTGAGCTTGTTGTCCTTTGAACCCACAGACAGGGCGTGGCTTCATGCGCGCATTGCCCAACGCTTTGACCACATGCTGGCCTCGGGTTTTGTCGACGAAGTGAGGCGATTGCGTGCGCGGGGCGACCTGAAAGCCGATCTTCCCGCCATGCGCTGTGTGGGCTATCGCCAAGCCTGGCAGGTGCTGGACGAATTGAGTGAACCCCATGCCGAACTCAATGCCGAGCAAGTTCATGCGCTGCGCGAGACTGGCATCGCTGCCACTCGACAATTGGCCAAACGCCAACTCACCTGGTTGCGCAGCATGCCTCATCGACAAGTGATCGCTTGCGACGACCCCGACTTTGCCAAGCGGTGGATGGCCCAACTGCCGCCTCGCCCATGAACTCCGCACTGCCCACAGCCATTCCGCATTTGGTGCAAAGGATGGATTGGGGCTTGGTGCTCGACAAACCCGCAGGTCTTTTATCAGTTCCGGGTCGTGGTGCCGACAAGCAAGACGCACTGAGTTCCCGCGTTCAAACGATTGAACCGCTGGCGCGTGTGGTTCACCGCTTGGACCAGGCCACATCGGGGTTGATGATCATGGCCTTGGGCGACGATCAGGCCCGTTCATTGGGTCTGATGTTCCAACAACAGCGCGTTCGCAAGCTGTATCTGGCCTGGGTCAGGGGCAAGCTGCCCCTGAGTGCGGACTGGCAACTCCTGGACGCGCCCATCGGCTTTGATTGGGCGCACAGGCCCAAGCGCCATGTCGCAGCCGAGGCCGAAACGGGCAAACCCAGCCAAACACTTTGGCGCGCGATGGCGCACTCGGGCGATGGGCAAGCCACCTGCATGGCCTTGCGACCCCTGACCGGACGCACCCACCAACTGAGAGTCCACATGGCACACCTCGGCCACCCCATTTTGGGCGACCCCCTCTACGGCCAAGACGCACCCCACGGCCTTCTCCTCCATGCCCACCAAATCGGCCTCACCCCACCCGGCCAAACCCAAACCCACATCTGGACCAGCCCACCAACATGGAAAATGGGGTCAGATGACATTTATTCAGGCCTTAGTCAGAAATTGGATTTATTGTTATCTGACCCCAATTTTTAAGAGGAGATGGAAATGCGTGACGTTGTGGTTGTGAGCGGTGTTCGTACCGCAATTGGTACTTATGGTGGCAGTCTCAAGGACATCCCGCCAACTGAGCTGGCGGCTTTGGTGGTAAAGGAAGCGCTGGCGCGCGCCCACACGGAGGGCAAAGATGTGGGGCATGTGGTGTTTGGTCATGTGGTTAACACTGAACCCAAGGACATGTACCTCTCTCGCGTGGCGGCCATCAATGGTGGCTGTGCAGAGACCACCCCCGCATTCAACGTCAACCGTTTGTGTGGCTCAGGTCTTCAGGCCATCGTCAGTGCCAGCCAAGCCATCGCCCTGGGCGATTGCGACATCGCGATTGGCGGCGGTGCGGAGAACATGAGCCGTGGCCCCTATGCCAACTTGTCCCAGCGTTGGGGCTCGCGCATGGGTGACGCCAAGCTGGTGGACATGATGGTCGGCGCTTTGCACGACCCCTTCCACACCATCCACATGGGCGTGACCGCCGAGAACGTCGCAGCCAAATACGGCATCACACGTGAGATGCAAGACGCCCTCGCGGTCGAAAGCCACAACCGCGCTGAGAAAGCCACCGCTGCGGGTTTGTTCAAAGACCAGATCGTTCCCGTGATGCTCAAGAGCAAAAAAGGTGATGTGGCCTACGCCACCGATGAACATTTCCGCTCGGGCGCAACCTTGGCCGATTTTGCAAAGCTGAAACCCGTTTTCATCAAGGAAAACGGCACGGTCACGGCTGGCAACGCTTCGGGCATCAACGATGCGGCCGCAGCCGTGGTGTTGATGGAGGCCAAAACCGCCCAAGCCCGTGGCGCCAAGCCCTTGGGTCGGTTGGTGGGTTATGCCCACACTGGCCTTGACCCCAAGATCATGGGCGTGGGCCCCATCTCTGCCACTCAGGCCGTGCTCAAGCGCACGGGTCTCACGGTCAAAGACCTGGACGTGATCGAGGCTAACGAGGCCTTTGCCGCTCAAGCCTGCGCCGTGACGAAAGAACTCGGTCTGGACCCGGCCAAGGTCAACCCCAACGGCTCGGGCATTTCGCTGGGTCACCCCATTGGCGCAACAGGTGCACTGATCACTGTCAAGGCTCTGTACGAATTGCAACGCATCCAGGGCCGTTATGCCTTGGTGACCATGTGCATTGGCGGTGGTCAAGGCATCGCTGCGATTTTTGAACGCATGTAAGTCTTAAATCGCGCTGGGTTGACCCGCATCAAACGAGCCCTCAGGGGCTCGTTGCACATTTAGGCTCAGACCATTCATTCCAGAGAGCCGAACATGAGCGAGACCGAAACCCTGATTCCAAGTGCCAACATCGAGTGGGGCAAAGCCCTGGAGCTCGACTTGGCCTTCATGGACAACACCCACCAGGAATTCATTGAATTGCTGGTCAAAACGCAAACCGCCAGCGATGACGAATTGCTCGATCAATTCGATGCCATGTTGCAGCACACGGTGGACCATTTCGGAGCCGAAGACCGCTGGATGCGCGACACGCAGTTTTCATCCAGCAATTGCCACACCATGCAGCACAGCGTGGTTTTGCAAGTGATGCAAGAAGGCTTGCGTCGGGGCCGCGAAGGCGACTTGGCCTTGATCCGACAAATGGCAAACGAGTTGGGGATCTGGTTCCCGCAACATGCGCAAAGCATGGATGCGGCGCTCGCTCTGCACCTCAGGCGCGTGGCTTATGACGAAGCCACGGGTGAAGTGCTCAATCCGGACGAATTGCCAAAAACCGAAATCACCGGCTGTGGTGGCTCAAGCTGCAGCTGAACCGCTGGGCTTCATGGGCACTCAGAGGCGCTGACTGGCGAGTTCCGCGCCCTCTACCAAGGCCTTGAGCTTGGCCTCGGCCACGGCGCGGTCCATGGGGGCCATCCCACAATTGGTACAAGCAATGAGGCGGTGCGGTTTGACGAAGCGCGAGGCCTTCATCAAGACCTCGGCGACCTCTTCTGCGGTTTCAACGGCGTCACTGGCCACATCGATCACACCCACCATGACTTCCTTGTCACCCAGCAAAGCCATCAACTCCATGGGCACTTGCGAGTGCATGCATTCCAGGCTGACCTGATCGATGCTGCTTTTGGCCAAAGCGGGAAACACCTCCTCATATTGACGCCATTGCTCGCCCAGGCTGTTCTTCCAGTCGATGTTGGCCTGAATCCCATAGCCATAACAAATGTGAACTGCGGTTTTGCAGCTGAGGTTGGCGGCTGCGCGCTCCAGGGCCTGCACACCCCAATCTGCGGCCTGACTCATGTAGACATTGAATGCAGGTTCATCAAACTGGATGATGTCCACGCCATCGGCTTGCAAAGCCAAGGCTTCCTGGTTGAGCAACTCGGCAAATGCAAAAGCCATTTTTTTTCGCCCATCTTCGCCCTCTCCGTAGTAGCGATCGGCAACGGTGTCAACGATGGTCATTGGCCCTGGCAGGGTGAACTTCAAAGCGCGCTGGGTGCTGGCGCGCGCGAGTTGAGCTTCCATCTGGTGGACCCGGCCTTTGAGTCGCAAAGGCCCAACCACCTGAGGCACCATCGCGTCGTAGCGGTTGTTGCGAATGCCCATCTTCACTTTGTTAGCGAAGTCTATGCCTTCGACCTGCTCCAAAAAGCCGTGAACAAAATGCTGGCGTGCCTGCTCGCCATCGCCCACGACGCTCAGACCCGCACGCTCTTGTGCCTGCACCCAAACCACTGTGGCATCCGCCTGCGCCTGACGCAAGGCCGACCCCTGCAGCTTCCACTCCGGCCACAACTTGCGCGGCTCAGACAGCCAATCGGGCTTGGGCAACGAGCCCGCAATGCTGGTGGGAATCGACAACTTGGACATCAGGTGCTTTCAAATAAATGGGGTCAGATGACATTATTTCGAGAAAGGATTGACCTTCGAAAAAAATGTAATCTGACCCCAATTTTTAGCTAAGGGCGGCGTGGAGGAGCTGGTAGGACCGGCGTTGAACTTGGGCGTCGTGCGCCCAGGTGATGACGACCACTTCATCGAGGGCGTGGATTTTGGCGAGGGCGAGGAGGCGCTCGGCAACTTGATCGGCGGCGCCGACCAATGCATTGGCTTTGAGTTGGGCCAAGGCGATTTGCTCGCTGGGGGAGTAATCGCGTGGGGCTTGATCAGGCGGCAGCAATGGGCCAAGTCGCCCGAGATTGCGGTCCATGCGCCAACGAGCGCGACTCTCAAAGGCATACCAGGCCTCAGCTTCGGTGTCTGCAGCCAAAGCCCATACGCACACCGTGGCATGCGGCTTGGCCAATCGACCCCGGTTTTCAAACTGGCTGCGATAGAGATGCAAAGCCTGATCCACGCCTTGCCCATCGGTGATGAAGGCCGCATAGGCGTAAGGCAGACCCAGGTAAGCGGCCAGTTGGGCACCATAGTCCGATGAGCCCAACATCCAGATGGTGGGTGAAGTGTCGCTGAGCGGCATGGCTTGTACACCGTGACCCAGATGACCTGCGGGCAAGGGCTCATTGAGCACCCAGGCTTGCAAGTCCAGCACTTGCTGTGGGAATTGTTCAGCGGCATGGACATTGGGATTGAGCAAGCGCGCTGTGCGGCCATCGCTACCGGGTGCACGCCCTACGCCCAAATCGATTCGCCCAGGGGCCAAGGCATTGAGGACTCGGAACTGCTCGGCCACTTTGAGTGGCGCGTAATGGGGCAGCATCACGCCGGCACTGCCTATGCGTATGCGGTGGGTTTGCGTGGCGATCGCCGCCATGAGGATTTCGGGCGCAGAGCCCACGATGCTGGGGTGGCTGTGGTGTTCGCTCACCCAAAACCGCTCGTACCCCAAAGACTCGCAATGCTGAGCAAGCGACACGGTGCGACGAATGCTCTCGTCGTGCGAGAGGCCAGCTACCGCCACCGATTGATCCAAAGCAGACAACTTGATCTTCATTAATAAATGTTATCTGACCCCATTTTTGAGTTCGGCTTCTTGTAGAAGTCGCCACATGACTTTGCCGCTGCCACTCTTGGGCAGGGCATCAACAAATTGCACCTGAGTGGGGGCTTTGTAAACCGCCATGTTGGCGCGGCTCCAGTCGATGATGTCTTGTTCGCTGACCTGGCCACTCTGGCCGTGGCGCAAGACCACCACCGCTTTGACGGTTTCGCCTCGGTAGTCATCGCGCGTGGCGATGATGCATGCCTCTTGAATGGCGGGATGCCTGAAGAGCAAGGCTTCGACTTCTGCAGGCCAGACTTTGAAGCCCGACGCGTTGATCATGCGCTTGAGTCGATCGGTGATGAAGTAGTAGCCCTCTTCGTCGATGCGCCCCATGTCGCCCGATCTGAAAAACCGCAATCCATCGACCTCGACGAACGCAGCGGCGGTGGCGTCTGGGTTGCGCCAATATCCCTCGAAGACCATGGGGCCATGAATGAGGATCTCGCCCACTTCGCCCACGCCCAAAGGCTGCAAGGTTTGGGCATTCACCACCCGACATTCGGCACTGAGGATGGGAATGCCCAGGCACTGCTGCTTGGCCGCATCCACGGGGTTGGAATGCGAAGGCGCAGCGGTTTCAGTCAGGCCATAGCCTTCGGCATAAACCAATCCAAAGAGATCAAGCAGGCGTTGGGCCACCGCTTGGGGCATGGCCGCGCCGCCACCGCCGATGTAGACCAAGCTGTCGAGTTTGTAGGTCTCGAAGTGGGGGCTGCCCAGCAAATCGATCACCATGGTGGGGATGTTGGTCCAGTGGGTGATCTGGTGGTGCTCGATCAGGCGCGCTGCGAGATCGCGGTCCCAACGGGGCATGATCACCAAAGTCCCACCCAGGTAAATCGTGGCGTGCATGACAGACACCAGACCTGTGATGTGGAACATGGGCACAGCGCCCAAAGTCACGCACTCGTGGGTCACCGAGTTCCAGTACGAAGAGGCCACGGTGTTGTGCATGAGGCTGCGGTGCAAATGCATGCATCCCTTGGGCAGACCAGTTGTGCCACTGGTGTAGGGCAAAACCGCGAGGTCGTTCGCTCGAACGGTCAAA
>JBEAMY010000240.1:0-9143 GCA_041165725.1 Pseudomonadota bacterium | reverse complement strand
GCAATCGGATGTCCCACCGCACGGTATTGGCAAGTCACGTTTTTGTTGGTGAACACCACATTGAGCTTGGCACGGTATTGGCTGTGGCGATAAGGCCCACCCGTGAGGTTGACCACTTGATTGCCCTCGATCCCGCTGGTTCGGGGATAAACCGAATAAGGCCCAATTGCCGTCACATCATTGAGGTCAAAACCCAAGATGTCACCCTCTCGCGTGCACGCCAACCGTACCGTTGCCTCATGCTCGCGGGCATGGATGTCGGTGAGAAAGGATTCAATGCGGTCGGCCACAAATTTGACGGGGCGCTTGAGCATGACCGACAGCGCAGCGGTGGCCATCTCATCGGCGTAGACATGAACCTTGATGCCAAACGAGCCGCCCACGTCTTTGCAAATCACCCGCACCTGCGATTCGGGAATCCCGAGGTGGCGAGAAAAAATGTCTTGCATCATGTTGGGCGCTTGAGTCGCGTGGTAAACGGTCAAGCTGTGTTCCGCGGGATTGAAGTCGGCCACGATCGCGCGGGGCTCGTTGGTCACGCCAGTGTGTCGGCCAAAGCGATAGGTTTTTTCCACCACCACATCGGCTTGGTCAAAAGCCTGTGCAAAGCCCTCGGTTTCAAGCTCACGGGTGAAGCACACGTTGTCGCCCAAATCCGGATGAATCACCGAACCACCCGACAGGGCATCGTGCATGTCGACCACAGCAGGGAGCACTTCCCAGTCGATGCTCACATGGTCCAGCGCGTCTTCGGCTTGTCTGCGGGTTTGGGCCACGATGGCGGCCACAGCTTCGCCCTGCCAGCACGCTCGCTCAGGGGCTACCGCATATTGATGGGCCGACTTGATGCCTTTGAGGTGACCCAGCACACCCACCCATGGGGTGCAAAACTCCGCAATCTCCTGGCCGTTGAACGCGGCAATCACGCCGGGTTGGCGTTTGGCTTGGCTCAGGTCCAGGTGTTTGATTCGCGCATGGGCATGGGGGCTGCGAAAAAACACCACATGGGCGAGCCGTGGCAATCGCAAATCGTCGAGGTAGGTCCCACGGCCCTCGATCAAACGGCGCGCACCATGGCGCGGCGTGGGCGTGCCAATGTGACCTTGTTCGCTGGCATGGGTGTCGGTGGGCAATGGCAATTCTGAACGGGCATTCATGCGACAGCTCCTTGGCTGGCCGCCTGTTTGCGTTGGCTCAGAACCGATTCGATGGCGTCCACAATGGCCTGATAGCCTGTGCACCGACAGTAGTTGCCCGAGATCAAATCGCGAATCTCATCGCGCGTGGCCTCTGGATGATGGTTGACGATGTGCCGTGCCGTGAGCAACATGCCGGCCGAACAAAAGCCGCATTGGAATGCGTTGTGCGTCATGAAGGCATCTTGCAATGCTTTAAGTTCGCCCGACTCAGACAAGCCCTCAATCGTCTTCACCACCTTGCCATCGGTGGCCACAGCCAAGGTGAGGCAGCCTCGGACGACCTCGCCATCGAGTTCAACCTGGCAAGCGCCGCACACGCCATGCTCACAACCCAGATGTGACCCGGTAAGGTCAAGTTCTTCGCGCAAAAAATCGATCAAATGCAGTCGAACAGGCACCTCGCGATCGACCTGTTCCTCATTGACCTGAACGCGCACTCGGCGGGTGATGTCGTTCATGCGTTTTCTCCCATGCGAGTCAAGACCCTGCCCAATAAAACTTGGGCCAGGTGTTGTTTGGTGGCGGGATTGGCTTGCAGATCACCCTTGCCCGGCAAGTCGCGGGCGAGCGCCTCTTGAGCCAAGCGAATGCCAACTGCGTCCAAGCGCTGGCCCACCAAGGCCGCAGAGCTGGACTCGGCCAGCAAAGGTGTATCGGCCACAGAAAAAAACGCGAGGTGTGCTTGTTGCACCACACCCGACTTGAGCGCAACACGTGCGGCCACGCCCACCATGGCGTAATCACCACGGCGGCGAGCGAGTTCGTCAAAGCCGACACACTCGTTCGCCAATGGTCTGGGCCAAAGCACCGCCACCAGCAATTCATCGCTTTGCCTGGCCGTGGCATACAGGCCTTGAAAGAAATCTCGCGCCTTCACCGTGCGTTCACCTTTGGGGCCTTTGAGGACCAGGCGCGCTTCGCTGGCCAAAGCCACAGCGGGGTATTCCGCAGCGGGATCGGCCAAAGACAAACTTCCGCCCATGGTGCCCCGGTTGCGAATGGCAAGGTGCGCGACATGAGGAACCGATTGATGCAACAAAGGCAAATCTTGGGCAACGATGTCGCTGGCGAGCAATTCACTGTGAGTGACAAGTGCCCCAATTCGAACATGGTCGCCTTGGCGCTCTATGCCCTTCAATTCAGACAAGCCGGTGATGTCCACCAGCTTGGCTGCGCCTGAGAGTCGCAGGTTCATCATCGCCATGAGGCTTTGTCCACCGGCGAGCACTTGGGCCGAGTCGCCCAGGGCTTGCAATTCGCTCAAAGCCTCAGACAAAGTCTTGGGCTTGCAATAGTCAAATGCAGGTGCTTTCATCCGCAAACTCCTCAAGCGAAGAAATCAGGCGGCCATGCCCAGGTAAAAACTCTTGACCATGTCGTTGCCCTTGAGGGTGTCCACATCGCCTTTGAACACAATTTCGCCATGAACAATGATGTAGCCCTCATCGGCAATGCGCATGGCCTGATTGAAGTTCTGCTCGGCCATGAGCACGGTGAGCTTGTAGCTCTCTTTGAGCGATTGCAACTGAGAGATGGTTTGCGACACCAGCAATGGCGACAAGCCGACCGAGGGCTCATCCACCAGTAAAACCCTGGGGTTGGACATGATGGCGCGAGCAATGGCCAGCATTTGCTGTTGACCACCCGACATGGAACCAGCGAGTTGTCGGCGCCGCTCTTTCAATACGGGAAAGGCTTCGTAAGCGAACTCCAAATTGCGGGGGATGTGCTCACGCGCGCTTTCGCGGAATGCGCCCAACAAGAGGTTTTCCTCAACCGTGAGCTTGGGAAAAAGTCGGCGCCCTTCAGGCACCAAGGCCACACCGAGGTTCACGATGTCCTGCGTGCTCATGGTCGACAACTCATGTCGCTGGCCGTCCATCTCCAATGTGATGTGGCCTTCAGTGGGCCTGACCATGCCCATGATGCATTTCATGAGCGTGCTCTTGCCATTACCGTTGGTGCCCAGCAGGGCAACGGTTTGGCCTTCGTTGATGTTCAGGCTCACCCCTTGCAGGGCTTTGACCGCGCCGTAAGAGGCATGAACGCCTTCAATGTTGAGATTAATCGCCAAGGTATGCCCTCTGTACATAAGGATTGGCCACCACGTCTTGCGGTGAGCCGTCACAGATCACCTGCCCCGCATCCAGACAGACCAAGCGCTCGGAGAACTTCATCACCGCATGCATGATGTGTTCAATCATGATGATGGTGATGCCCATTTCATTGAGCTTGAACAAGATGTCCAAGACTTCGTCGACCTCATTACCCGACAAGCCCGCCATGGCCTCGTCGGAAATGAGCAAGTCGGGGTGCGCAGCCATGGCGCGCGCCAACTCCATCTTGCGCAGCTCCACTTGGGACAACTGGCTGGACGACACATGGGCTTTGCCAGCAAGACCCATTTGCGCCAGGATGTCCATGGCTTTTTCATCGGCCTGATGACCATGGATTTCACCCACATAGGCCAAAGGCACCAAGAGGTTTTCCAGCGTGGTCATGCTCTTGAATGGCCTAGGAATCTGAAAACTGCGGGCAATGCCCAAACGGCATCGTTCAAAGGCGGGCAAGCGGTTGACGCGCTGGCCTTTGAAATGGATGTCACCCTCTTCGTTGATGAGGGCACCCGAGATGCAGCTGATGAGGGTGGTCTTGCCAGAACCATTCGGGCCAATCAGGCCCAGTCGCTCACCTTTTCGCACGCTCACCGACACATTGGACAAAGCTGTGAAGCCGCCAAAGTGTTTGGAAAGAGATTTCACTTCGAGGATGTTTTCCATTTGCGATAGAGCCCTACGAGGCCCTCAGGAGCTAAAACAACAAACAAGACCAGCAAGCCACCCACCACCAGCACATTGAGTTCGCTGGAAATGGTGACGGTGACGATTTGCTGAATGGTGGCCAGCAAGACCGCGCCAATGAGTGGTCCGGCCCAGTGCGACATGCCGCCAATGATGGGCATGGCCAAGGCTGCCACGGCATAGCTCAAATTGAAGCTGGATGCGGGTTCAATGAAGCTCAAGTACATGGGCATGGGCGCACCAGCTGCACCGAGCAAGGCACCTGAGACACCACAGGCAATCAGCTTGAGCTTGAGGGTCGGCACACCCGAACATTCGGCGGCTTCCTCTGAGTCGCGCACAGCCCTTAAACCACGGCCAATGTGTGAGTCCTGGATGTAGCGCGCAATGGCCACGGCCACTACCGCCATCACCGTCATCACCACAAAGAGCATGCGGGTGTAAGACTCAAAAGGCCCCCAGGTCGGAGGACGCGTGAGCTGCATGCCTGTGGCGCCGCCCAAGTAGCGCCAGTTGATGACCACTGCTTCGAGGATGAAGACCAGCGCCACCGTGGCGATTGAAAAAAAGATGCCACGCAGACGCAAGGTGAGCAAACCCACGCCCAAACCCAATGCGCCCGCACTCGCTGCACCCGCAAGGATTTGAACCGCAAGCGGTGCTTGAAAGGCTTTGAAAACCAGCAAACTGGTGTAGGCCCCAACAGCCACAAAAGCTGGAACCCCAAAGTTCACATAGCCTGCATAGCCGCCGAGGATGTTCCAGGCTGTGGCCAGAACAATCGATTGCAAGACCACAAAGCCGGCAAAGAAAACGTATTCGTTGACGCCACTGAGGGCCATGGCCGCAAGGGCAAGAGCCAGAATGATGGAGCCTGTCCAAAATTTCATGATCCAGTGCTCCTTTTAGCGTCCGAAGAGGCCTTGAGGCCTCAGGCCCAAGAGGACCAGCAACAGGCCAAAGGCCACAGCAGGCGCCCAGGAAGCACCGAACAAGGTCAGCACGATCGACTCGACAATGCCCAAGAGCAAGCCAGCCACCAGAGTGCCACTCATGCTGCCCAAGCCAGCAAGCACAACCACGCAGAAGGTTCGCCCGATGTAGATGCGGTCCATGGATGGCTCAACGGGTGCCACGATGATCAGCATTGCACCGGCCAGCGCATTGACCGCAGTGGCAATGCCAAAAGCCATTTGTTTGATGCGAACTGGGTTTGCGCCCATGAGGCGCAAAGCCGCCTCGTCTTGCCCCACCGCTTTGATGGCGCGGCCCATGAAGGTCTTGGAGAAAAACATCGTGAGCAAATAGGTGAGCAACAAGGCCACACCGAACGCCACCAACAAACGGTAAGGCAAGCGAAGTTCACCCAACTCCAGGCTATCGCCGATGTAACTGGCTGAAACTGAGCGCTGGTCAACGCCAAAGAGGACGATGAGCAGCACTTCGATGATGAAGGCCAGACCAAAGAAAAACGCCAGGCCATTGACCGCGGCATCGTTGCCCCGGCTTTCAAAACTGGCGTGATAAAAGCGGTACAGCAAGGTGCCAATTCCATAAAAGATTGGCATGAGCAAGAGGCCGCTCATCACAGGGTCTATGCCCATGCGTGAATTGAGCCAGAAGGTTCCATAGGAACCCAGAATCAAGACTGCAGGGTGGGCCACATAAGGCACATCCAACAAACCAAAGGCAACCGAAAGGCCCAGACTGACGGCCGCATAAAAGCAACCCAACAGCACGCCAAAGACCACGGCCTCGAACAAGAGGTCAAAAGAAAAAAACACGGCAACTCGCTTTCAACGGGGGAGCGCTCAGGCTCCCCCACTGTGGGACAGAACGGCTTAGCTCTTGCGGGCCTTCTCAAAAGGCACGATGGCTGCACCGGCTTTGTCTTCGGCCGGATGAATCACAAGCTGTCGAGCAGGATCGCGGAACTGCTCCTGGTCGTTGTCCTTCACCCCACGGAACTGAACGGTGATCAGGTGTTCGTTGGCACGCTCGCCCATGGCGTCGAATTTGACCGGCCCAACAATGGTGTTGAGGGTGTTCTTGCGCATGTAGTCGGCCAACTTGCGGTCCTCAATGCTCTTGGTGGCATTGATGGCTTGCTCCAACATCTGACCAATTGCGTAGTTGAATGGCGGCAAGTAGTAGCCCAATTCATCCACCTTGGCGGCCTTGGCTTTCTCGGTGTAACGCTTGAAGAAATCGTCGATACCGGGGAACTTGATGCCAGGCACATAGGTGTGGTAATTGATGATGCCGTTGAGCTTGGAGCCCAAACTGATCATGATGGGGGTGAACTGCAGACCCACCATGCCACCACCCATGATTTGCACCTGAGGGCCCACACCGATTTCGTTGGCGGCATTGATGATCGCCACCGAATCAGGCGGATAGGACGCCACGAACACCATCTCGGCCTTGGCCGCGCGGATGGCACGGATCATGGCGGAGAAGTCTTTGGTGGTGGGCGGGTAGTTCTGGTCGTAAACCTTCTTGATGCCTTCTTTGTCGAGCAATGCACGAACGCCATCGGCCAGGTTTTGCGAGAACTCTTGGTCAGACGCCAAGATGGCAATGTTCTTGGCACCTGCTGCCTTGCCAGTGGCCAAAAAGCCCTTGGCCCAACCGTCTGCATCGTTCCATGGGGCGTTGTTGAACCACATGTCGTGCTTGACGGTCTTGTTGACCTGGAAGGAGAAGTTGCCCATGAGCAATTTGCCGCGTTGCTTGACCAAAGGCATGATGGGTGCAGTGGGCACGGTGGCATAGGGTGCGATCAACAGATCAACTTTGTCCACGTCCAAAAGCTTGGTGTAGATGCCCGGGGTGTTGGCAGGATTGGACTGATCGTCATAGGCGATGAACTCGACCTTGCGACCCAGCAAACCGCCTTTGGCGTTGACGTCATCCACCCACATGCGGATCGCGACCAGTGCCGACTGACCGCCAGCGCCAAGGCCACCAGTCTGCGGCATGCTCATGCCGATCTTGATGGGGCCGGTTTGTGCCCAAGCCGATGTCACCGGCACAGAAGCGGCGACAAGACCTGCTCCGCCTGCACCAATTACTTTGCGTCTGGTTTGATCCATGAAGAACTCCTTGTGATTGATGTCGAAGATCGAAATGGATCGTAAGAACCAAGCAAGGAAGTTGAATCGGTCAAAACCCTGAGAGTGAGCCTAAAGCGACTCGCGAGGCAAAACGCGCTCAGCTGCGGATCTCTTCAACGCGCTTCATTTGGGTGTAGTCTTCCCCGCCCCATTCGGGAGCGTGCTCTATGCCAAAAAAGTTCAACTCGATCATGACGCCGTTGGGGTCACGAACAAAAAGTTGATAGAGCTTGGACTCAGGGAGAAACCTTGGCCGAAAAGGGACATTGTGCGATTTGAGATGTTCGACAAAGCCGTGGGGGTCGTTGGCCAAAAAAGCCACATGGTCGATGACACCGGTTTGACCATCCGCGGCATCGTCGCGTGTGCCCAAGTAATAGGCCTCGCGATCGGGAATGCGAGAGGGTCCGATGTGCACCTGAATGCCGCCGTTGGTGCCCAGCCAATAGCCGGGGAAAGGAAAGTCAGGGCGAGGCTGCTCGCTCAAGCCAAGCACATCCACAAAAAAACGGCGCGTGGCTTCGAGGTCAGCCGCACGGATGAAGAAATGATTGATGGAATGAATGGGCACAACAACTCCTCGATGAAAACCACTTCAATTTAAGCCAAAGCCTTGAGCGTGGCAATGCCGCAAGCGTTTTCAAAGAACCTGTGCGACAGCTTAGGCAGTTTCACCAATTCAAGAGCGGCAGTCGGCCTGTTTAAATGTCTGTCAGAAAGAGAGACCTGTCCGTCATGAATGCATTAACCCTCAAACAAGCACAAACCATCGTCAACACTGCAATTGCTGAAGCACGCCAACGCCAATTCAAACCCATGGGTGTCATCGTGGTCGATGCCTCAGGCAACCCTGTGGCCTTTGCCCGCGAAGACGGCGCGAGCATGTTGCGCTTCAATATTGCCAGGGGCAAAGCCTTTGGCGCTGTGGGCATGGGTGTCTCAAGCCGCGTATTGTTCGAGCGTGCCAAAGAAAATCCCAACTTCTTCGTGAGCCTTGCCTCTGCGGGCGAAGGGAAGTTTTTGCCTCAGACCGGCGCGGTGTTGATCAAAGATGCGCAAGGCCAGATCCTGGGTGCTGCTGGTGCCAGCGGCGGCACGGGCGATGAAGACGAGTTGATCTGCATGGCGGGCGTCAAAGCTGCAGGCCTTGAGTGCGGCTGATGGCCAAACTGCATCCCTTGAATCTTTGGAGAAGTTCATGAAGCAAGCTGTTCACTCGCTCGATGCCGTGGTGTTCCAGGTCCCAGACCTTGAAATCGCTCGCACGTTTTACAAATCATTCGGCCTCAAGGTTGAAGAGCATGGGCAAAGCCTTCGCCTGGGCACTTTCAGTCATGCTCACCATTGGGCCGAAGTCCACGCCGGCCATCAAGGGCCTGGCCGCAAGAAGCTGGCTTTTTTGCGCTTTGCGTGTTTTGAAGCCGATTACGAAGCCATCCGCGCGCGTTGCCTGTCGAATGCAACCGAGGCCTCAGCTCATCCTCTGGGCGACAAACGAGGTTGCTGGTTCCATCATCCCGATGGCTATTTGGTTCAACTCATTGTGGGCCCTGTGAGCTCAGCAACCCATCCTTCACCCCCCCCAAAACCTGAAATCGTTCCTCTGGGTTCGGGGCGATCCCCCGCGCGTTCTGCGGTCAAACCCGTACACCCCACGCGCATGTCGCACGCCCTGATCTTCAGCCCCGATGTGCCCCGCGCTCAACGGTTTCTGCAAGAAACCGTGGGCCTCAAAACCTCAGACACCTCAGGCGATCTGATCTGCTTCATGCATGCGGTTCACGGTTCAGACCATCACGTGGTGGGACTGGTCAAGTCTGAAGGACCCGGACTTCACCACCTCAGCTGGGACACCCCCAGCGTTCACGATGTGGGTCTGGGCATGGAGCAAATGTTCCAAGCCGGTTACACCAAAGGATGGGGGGTTGGCCGCCACGTGCTGGGCTCCAACTACTTTTACTATGTGCAAGACCCCTGGGGCTCATTTTGCGAGTATTCGCACGACATCGATCATGTGCCAGCTGGCT
>JBEAMY010000239.1:0-2879 GCA_041165725.1 Pseudomonadota bacterium | reverse complement strand
GGTCTCAAGTGGGGCATTGAATTCCTGTTCATGGCCGTGGTCGGTGGCGTGAGCCAACTCTGGGGCGCCTGGCTGGGTGCAGGCATCGTGCGCTTGCTTGACGAACAACTCCAAGCCTGGTTGCCCAAACTCCTGGGTGTGAGTGGCAGTTTTGAAATCATCATCTTTGGCATTTTGCTGGTGCTCATCCTCAAATACAGGCCACAAGGCGTGTGGTCCTGGGTTCAGCAATGGGTGGGACAAGCCCAGCGTGTGCGCGATTGGGATCAAGCCCAAACCCTGCCCCAACGCGCCAAACCCAAGGCTGGCGATGTGGTGCTCGATGTGCAGGCCATCCGCAAAACCTTTGGCGGACTGGTCGCTGTGAACGACATCAGCTTTCAGATCAAGGCCGGGCAAATCCTGGGGCTGATTGGCCCCAACGGCGCTGGCAAGTCCACCACCTTCAACCTGATCACTGGCACCTTGCCGCTGACCTCTGGCCGTGTGAGCTTCAATCATCAGCCCGTTGAAGGACTGCATGCCCGCGACATCGCCAAGCTGGGTTTGATGCGCACCTTTCAGCACGTCAAGATGATTCCCGACATGAGCGTGCTCGACAACGTCGCCATCGGCGCACATGCGCGCGGTCAGCGCAATGTCTGGTCTTCCATGCTGCGGCGCAATCGCGATGAAGAGCGCGCCATCATGGCGGAAGCAGAACGTCAGATGTTGCGTGTGGGTTTGGGCGACTGGATTCACGAACAGGCGGCCAACTTGCCCATGGGCCAGCAACGGCTCATGGAAATCGCCCGCGCACTTTGCGCCGACCCCTCTCTTTTGTTGCTGGACGAACCTGCAGCTGGCTTGCGCCACCGCGAAAAGCGAGAACTCGCCAGGGTTTTGCGCCAGTTGCAATCCGAGGGCGTGAGCATTTTGCTGGTCGAACACGACATGGACCTGGTCATGGACGTGTGCGATCACATCGTGGTGATGGAGTTCGGCACCTACCTCACTGAGGGCACGCCGGCACAAATTCAGCAAGACCCGAAAGTTCGGGCGGCCTACCTGGGAACGGAGCACTGAGACCATGAGCCAACCGATTCTTCAAGTCCGCAACTTGCATGCTGCCTATGGCAAGGCCGAGGTCTTGCACGGCATTTCTTTCGATTTACACCCCGGTGAAGTGGTGACCGTGATTGGTCCAAACGGTGCGGGCAAGACCACTTTGCTGTGCAGCTTGATGGGCTTGCTCAACTGCCAAGGCGAAGTGATTTTTTCGGGCCGCGAGGTGCATGAATTGCCTCTGGAAGAGCGCGTGATGCTGGGCCTGTCGCTGGTGCCAGAGCGGCGTGAACTCTTTGGCAGCATGCCGGTGGAAGACAACCTGCTTCTTGGCGGTTATCGCCGCATGCGCCAAGGCGTTTCAAACTGGCGCGACGAGATGGACCATGTGTACCGCCTCTTTCCACGCTTGAAAGAGCGCCGTACTCAAAAGGCGGGAACACTCTCGGGTGGCGAGCGACAGATGCTGGCCGTAGGCCGTGCCCTCATGGCCAAGCCCCAGGTCCTCATGCTCGATGAACCCAGCTTGGGCCTGGCCCCGCTGATCGTCAAAGAAATTTTCAACATCATCGAAACCCTCAAGCGTGAAGGCGTGACCATCATCCTGGTCGAGCAAAACGCCCGCGCTGCATTGGCTGTGGCCGATCAAGCGCATGTGCTCGAAATGGGTCAGTTCGGCCTGAGCGGCCCTGCCGCCGAGTTGGCCAACGATCCGCGTGTGATCGACACCTATCTGGGCAACACCCAACGCAAGGAAGACTGACCATGGCGTACCAGCCGCCCGCGTCCGAAGTGACGTCCATCTTGTTTGATGTCTTGCATGCCGATCAACGCTGGTCGGCCTTGGCACCCTTTGCCGAGGTGGACCAAGACCTCGCCCGCCAAGTGATTGAAGGTGCTGCCACATTTGTCGGCGAACGCATTGCGCCGCTCAACCGTTCTGGCGATGAAATCGGCTGCCGCTGGCAAGCCCGTGCCGATGGTCAAGGCGGCGATGTCAGCACACCGCCCGGATTTCGTGAGGCCTACACCGCGTTTTGGCGAGAAGGCTGGGCCAGCTTGTCCACGTCCAGCGAATGGGGAGGCCAAGCCTTACCGGCTGTGCTCGATGCGGTGCTTTATGAATGGTTGGTCGCGGGCAATCACGCATGGACCATGGCTCCAGGCTTGCTTCATGGCGCCTACGAATGCCTTTTGCATCACGGCAGCGACGCCTTGCGCGAACGCTATCTGGGCAAGATCGCGACCGGCGAATGGCTGGCGACCATGTGCCTCACCGAGCCACATGCGGGCTCCGACTTGGGCTTGGTCAACACCCGAGCAGTGCCTCAAGCTCAGGGCGACTTCGCACTGAGCGGACAAAAAATCTTCATCTCTGGCGGTGAGCACGACCTCACCGACAACATCGTTCACCTGGTGCTGGCTCGCTTGCCCGATGCGCCACCTGGCCCCAAGGGCTTGTCGCTTTTCCTGGCTCCCAAGTGGTTGCCCGATGGGCAACGCAACGCTGCATGGTGCGACCGCATCGAAGAAAAAATGGGATTGCACGGCAGCCCCACTTGCGTGATGCGTTTTGAAGGCGCGACCGGGTGGCTGGTGGGTGAGCCCGGACGCGGACTGGCCGCAATGTTCTTGATGATGAATGCGGCTCGACTCCATGTGGCCATGCAAGGCATTGGCTTGTTGGATGCCGCTCATCAAATTGCCAGCAGCTATGCCGCAGAGCGCCGCCAAATGCGCGCACCCGGACAGCGTCATGAATCCGGTGCCCCCTCAGACGTGCTCATTCGCCATCCCGCCATGCAACGCGTGCTGGATGTGCAAAAAGCCTGGGT
>JBEAMY010000238.1:0-2608 GCA_041165725.1 Pseudomonadota bacterium | reverse complement strand
CCCATGCCTCTGAAGCCCCTGATGCGCAGACCATGCTCAAGCGAAAGCCGATTTGGCGTTGGGGCTTTGCGGTCCTCATCAGCGTGGTGTTCATGGTCTGGGTGGCCAGACAAGCCGATTGGCAGGCCTTGCTGGCCGCCAGCGCCAAGCTGAGCCTTGGGCAGTGGCTGCTGGCCAGTGCGGTGCTTTGGTCCACCTACCTCATCCGCGCGGCCAGGCTGCATCAAGAATTCAAGGACCGCACGGCGCTGGGCTTGCTCGATTGGCTGCGCATCAGCCTCATGCACAACACCCTGGTCAACTGGTTGCCCTTTCGTTCGGGTGAAGTGGCGTTCCCCCTCTTGCTCAAGCGAGAGGCTGCGTTGCCCCTGAGCGAGTCGCTCAGCGCCTTGCTTTGGCTGCGGCTTCAAGATGCCTTGGTGGTCTTGGGCGTGGGCCTGTTGTTTTGGCCGGGATGGTCATGGGGCCTTCGCAGTGGGCTGGTTTTGTTGGGCTTGATGTTGATCTTCGCTTTGCCTCGCCTCATGACGCAACTCCAGTCGTGGACCCAGTCCTGGCCCGACCGTGCACAAGCCTGGCGTGAGGCCTTGTTCAGCCCACACCGCCATGCTGGCCCCATTTGGGGCTTAACCCTGCTGAATTGGGTGATCAAGCTGGCGGTTCAGGCCGCGCTGTTGGTTTGGCTGCTGCCAGCATCTTGGACCACCGCTTGGCTGGGTTCTGTCGGTGCCGAATGGGCGGTTTTCTTGCCTTTGCAGGGCTGGGCGGGCGTGGGCACCTACGAGGCTGGGGCCGCGCTGGCCATGGGGCTAGATGGCCTGGACTGGGCTGTGGGGCTGCAATTCGCTTTGGTCATGCACGTTTGGGTTCTGGCCAACGCCACGCTGGCGGGGTTGCTGGCCGGATTGGTTACAGTGCGTCATTCGATGCGGGCCTGACGGCCTTCGATGCCAGCCCCAGATTTTCAGATGCCCATGACTTCGCCTTCGTCCGCCACACCTTCTATTGCATCCCCCATGCCCGTCATGCCACCATGCCCCGACCACCGCTTGTCGCTGGTCGTGCCGCTCTACAACGAGCAAGACAACGTCACGCCTTTGTTGGAGCGGGTTCATGAGGTGTTGGGTCCCTATCCCCATCCGTGGGAAATCATTTTGGTGGATGACGGCAGCCGCGACGGCACTGTGAAGGCCCTCAAGGCCGCTCGCCAACACTGGGGCGACCATGTTCGTGTGGTGGAGCTGGCCACCAACTTCAAGCAAACCGCAGCCATGCAAGCGGGCATCGACGCCGCACGAGGCACGGTGATTGCCACGCTGGACGGGGACTTGCAAAACGATCCCATCGACATCCCACGCATGGTCGCGCGACTGCTCAACGAGGACCTCGACCTCGTGGCCGGATGGCGCAAAAACCGCCAAGACGGCTGGCTGATGCGAAAGTTGCCTTCGCGCATCGCCAACCGACTGATTGCGCGAGCCACGGGCGTGGACTTCAAAGATTACGGCTGCAGCCTCAAGGTCTACCGCGCCGATTGCTTGCGTCAAGTTCGCCTCTATGGCGAGATGCACCGCTTCATTCCTGCATGGCTGGCCACGGTCACCTCGCCCTCGCGCATGGCCCAAGAAGTGGTGCAGCACCACCCGCGCATCCACGGCGTCTCCAAGTACGGGATCTCGCGCACCTTGAGGGTGGTGCTCGACTTGCTCTTTGTCTATTACTACATGCGCTTTCGCGCAAGGCCTGGCCATTTCTTTGGCGGACTGGGTCTGTTGCTGGGCGCACTCGGAGGCATGGTGCTGGCCTATTTGCTCGGCCTGAAGTTGGTCCTGGGCGAGAACATCGGCGGCCGCCCTTTGCTGCTGGTGGGCTTTTTCTTGGTGATTGCAGGATTGCAACTCATCACCACTGGCGTGGTGGCCGAGGTTCTGACCCGTGTCTTTTTTGAGTCTGGGCATTCACGTCCCTATCGCACTCGCCAAGGTGAAGACGACGCGACCTTGTTGCCCGATCAAGCTTGGAAGCAAAAGCAGCCATGAGCACTGGGCAGGCTGTCGAATCTTCAGCCACTCCTTCAGTCACTCCGCCTGACCGTCAGGACGTGTACTGGCTGGTCTCCATTCTGGCTGCACTGTCGTTGATGCGCTGGCTGGTGTCTTCTCAATTGCCTTTGTCGGAAGACGAGGCCTACTACACCGCCTGGAGCATGACTCCCGACTGGGGTTACTGGACCAAGCCCCCCATGATTGCCTGGGCGATTGGCCTCAGCCGCGAGATCTTTGGCCCCAGCATTGAAGCCGTCCGTGCTGTGCCCGCCGTGGCGTTTTTTCTCTCAGGTGTTGTGCTCTTTCGTTGGGTCATCGATTTAGGCGGCAGCGCACTCCAGGCATGGGTCAGCGCGGTCTTGTTCATCACTTTGCCGTTGGTGAGTTTTTACGGCTTGGTCGCCACCACCGACAGCATGCTGATCCTGTTTTGGCTCATGGCCTCGCGCTCGGCATGGTGGGCCTTGCAAGGCCGTCATCGCCACTGGCTGCTCACCGGCTTGTGGGTGGGCTTGGGCTTGCTCTCCAAATACTCCATGGGTGTGTTCGTGGTGGGGTTGCTC
>JBEAMY010000237.1:0-3372 GCA_041165725.1 Pseudomonadota bacterium | reverse complement strand
GCAACAAGCGGGCCTTTTGACCCACGTCAACAACAAATTGATGGTGGGGCAGGGTGCTCGATTGCTTCGCATCAACCCTGATGATGGCACTGTGGAAATGCAAACCACCTTGGCCGTTGCCAAAGGCGTCAATGACCTTGAGCGCCTCATTGACCTGATTGCACCTGCATCGGTCAGCCCCACGCGTTTGTGTGTGGTGGCCTTTCAGACCCAGCTGTCTTGCGTCAATCCATCGACCGGAACGTTGCTTTGGAGTCGCTCCACTTCATCGCTGGTGGGGGTGAGCGCAGATCAGTCGGCATTGGCCAATGTTCAAGAAAACGGGGTCGTGAGGCTCTGGAATTTGCAAGCCAATCAGATGACTTGGGATTCTGAAATGCTCAAGTTCAGAATGCTTCGCACCCCCATCCTGAGCAGCACCCAAGTGCTGGTGGCGGATGAAAACGGGGTGGTCTACAGCCTGAACAGAAAAGACGGTCAACTCAAAGGCCGCTTTGCCACGGGAATCGGTGCTTTGGCTGCTGATCCTGTTGCCCACGCTCAAGGCGTTTTGATGCTGGGCAAGAATGGCCAGCTTCGCCTTTACGAGGGGCTTTGAGGCATTGTGAATCCCGTCATCGCCCTTGTCGGCCGCCCCAACGTTGGTAAATCCACGCTCTTCAACCGTCTGACCAAAAGTCGTGACGCAATCGTGGCCGACTATGCTGGGCTCACGCGCGACCGCCACTACGGACAGCTCAAGATCGGTCAACGCTCTTGGATCGTGATTGACACCGGTGGCTTTGAGCCCAGGGCAGAAACTGGCATCTACCACGAGATGGCCAAGCAAACGCGCCAAGCAGTGATCGAAGCCGATGTGGTTGTCTTTGTCGTTGATGCGCGCGAAGGCCTGAGTGCCCAAGACCACGACATCGCCAATCACTTGAGAAAGCTGGGCAAGCCCACTTGCCTGGTCGCCAACAAAGCCGAGGGCATGCAAGAGGGCTTTCAGTTGGCTGAATTCTTTGAACTGGGTCTGGGTCAGGTTCACCCCATTTCTGCCTCGCATGGTCAAGGCATTCGGGGCCTGCTCGATGACATCGAAGAACTTCTGCCCATCCAAGACGAAGACGCCGTTGAAGCCCTAGAGGGCGATGAGGACCGTCCCATTCGGCTTGCTGTGGCGGGTCGTCCCAACGTGGGCAAGTCCACCCTGATCAATGTGTGGTTGGGTGAAGAACGGTTGGTGGCCTTTGATTTGCCCGGAACCACACGCGATGCCATTCGCGTTCCGTTTGAGCGCAATGGTCAGGCGTTTGAATTGATCGACACCGCAGGACTCAGGCGCAAGGGCAAGGTCTTTCAGGCCATCGAAAAATTCTCCGTGGTCAAAACTTTGCAAGCCATTGAAACCGCCAATGTGGTCCTGTTGCTGCTTGATGCCACGCAAGGCATCACCGACCAGGACGCCCACATCGCTGGCTTCATCCTTGAGTCTGGGCGGGCTGTGGTTCTTGCCATCAACAAGTGGGAAGCCATCGACGATTACCAGCGCGAATTGGTCAAGCGGTCCATTGAGGCCAGACTGGGTTTCCTGAAGTTCGCCCGCATGCATTTCATATCGGCAAAAAAACGTCAAGGCATTCAAGCGCTTTGGGGTGCGATTGCGCACGCACATCGATCGGCCAACACCAAGATGCCCACGCCTAAGCTCACTCGCAGCCTTTTGGAGGCCGTTCAGTTTCAGGCGCCCAAACGCTCGGGCATGTATCGCCCCAAATTGCGTTATGCCCACCAAGGGGGCATGAATCCACCGGTCATTGTCATCCACGGCAACTCGCTGGAGCATGTGACCGATGCTTACCGTCGCTACCTAGAAGGACGTTTTCGACAGATCTTCGATCTCGAGGGAACGCCGCTCAGGATTGAATTCAAAACCAGCCAAAACCCCTACAAAGAATGACCCTTTTATGTGCTGGGACGAGCAGAGTTTTGCCCGGAACGCCCTTGGGTCTGTGCTATGGTTGAAGCTCAATAACGAACACGGAACATATCGTGAACAACAAAGGCCAACTTTTGCAAGACCCTTACCTCAATTTGCTTCGCAAGGAGCATGTCCCCGTTTCAATTTACTTGGTCAATGGCATCAAGCTCCAAGGCCAAATTGAATCCTTTGACCAGTACGTGGTCCTGCTTCGCAACACGGTCACACAAATGGTCTACAAGCACGCCATTTCAACCATTGTTCCGGGCCGCGCAGTGAGCTTCAACCCGCTGGAAGCTGCTGAAACCTCTTCAGCCGATTGATCCCATTCGGGACACCCGCCCTTGTCCGCTGTCGCTTCCACGTCCCTGTCGTCACCTTCTGTGCTTTTGGTGGGCGTTGATTTGGGCCGTCCCCACTTTGATGCAGACCTCACCGAATTGGGCTTGTTGGCCCGCTCGGCAGGCCTGTCTCCTGTGGCCACGCTCACGTGCAAGCGTCGTGCACCCGATGCAGCCTTGTTTGTGGGCAGCGGCAAGGCCGATGAGATCCGTGAATTGGCCCAAACCCATGGCGCCACTGAAATTCTCTTTGATCAATCGCTGAGCCCGGCCCAACAACGCAATTTGGAGCGGCATCTGGGCATGCCAGTCAACGACAGGACCCTGCTCATCCTCGAAATCTTTGCTCAGCGTGCGCGCAGTCATGAAGGCCAATTGCAAGTGGAGTTGGCCAGGCTTCAATACCTCAGCACGCGCCTGGTGCGCCGCTGGTCTCACCTTGAGCGCCAGCGTGGCGGCATTGGCGCACGCGGCGGCCCCGGTGAAACACAGATCGAATTGGACCGTCGCATGATCGGTGAGGCCATCAAGAGAACCCGCGAGCGTTTGGTCAAGGTCAAGCGACAGCGGCACACTCAGCGCCGTGCCCGGTTGCGCCACGGCATGATCAAGTTCTCTTTGGTGGGCTACACCAACGCGGGCAAATCCACTTTGTTCAACGCCCTGGTCAAAGCCCGAACTTACGCAGCCGATCAACTCTTTGCCACGCTGGACACGACCACCCGGCAACTCTTTTTGCAAAACGGCTCAGACCCAGGGGTTCAGGTTTCGATTTCAGACACCGTGGGCTTCATCCGCGATTTGCCGCACGGCCTCATCGAGGCCTTTGAAGCCACCTTGCTTGAAGCCGCCGATGCCGATTTGTTGTTGAATGTGGTCGATGCATCCCATGCTGATCACCCCGAACAAATCCAGCAGGTTCAAGAGGTCCTGGCAGAAATTGGTGCGGCGCAGATCCCTCAGCTGTTGGTCTTTAACAAAGTCGACGCATTGGAAGCAACCGCAAGACCCATGGTCCAAGTCGATCAATACGAATGGGAGGGTCAAGCGATCCCCAGAATTTTTGTG
>JBEAMY010000236.1:0-3454 GCA_041165725.1 Pseudomonadota bacterium | reverse complement strand
GCAATCGGCAGATCACCGATTTGAACCATGCAGGCCTTGAAATCGATCCCCAGTTGCTGCTTGAGCCATTTGCGAGCCACTGCCCCAGCAGCCACGGTGGGCGCAGTCAGCCGCGCTGAAGAGCGGCCTCCGCCTCGCGGATCACGAATGCCGTACTTTTGCCAATAGGTGTAGTCGGCGTGACCTGGGCGAAAAGTCTGGAGGATGTCACCGTAATCTTTGCTGCGCTGGTCGGTGTTGGGGATCAGCAAGGCAATCGGTGTCCCCGTGGTGCGCCCTTGGTAAACCCCAGAGAGAATTTGCACGTGGTCGGGCTCTTGGCGTTGAGTGACAAAACGGCTGGTGCCTGGCCTACGGCGATCGAGCTCAGACTGGATGTCGGCCACATCGAGTTCAAGCCCCGGTGGACAGCCATCGATCACGCAGCCAATGGCAGGGCCATGGGATTCACCAAAGTTGGTGACACAAAACAAATCGCCGAAAGTATTGCCGCTCATGGAAAGGCATTATTCCAGAGCCCGAAGCAGCAAGAAAACCGGCCCAGAGTGGACGAACGGTCGTTCAGCTGGGGTTGGCTGAGGGCTCGGTATCACTGGGCCAATCGCGGATGTAGGCCTTGAGCATCTTGTTTTCGAAGTTTTGGCTATCGACCACCGCCTTGGCCACATCGTAAAAGCTGATCACGCCCATCAGCATGGCTCCGTCCATCACAGGCAGGTAACGGGCATGGCATTCGAGCATGAGGCGACGCACCTCGTCGAGGTCGGTCTCGGGCGAACAGGTCATGGGGTGGGCCTCCATCGCGTCTTTGACCAAGGCTTGACCGAGTTCGCCATGCTGCTTGTGCAAGGCCTTGATGATTTCGCGGAAGGTCAATACGCCTGAAAGCTGGCCTCGGTTCATGATGACCAGGGAGCCCAGGTCGTGCTCGGCCATGATGCGAATGGCTTCGATCAGGTGAGCCTCGGGGTCCAGGGTGAAAAGCGTATTGCCCTTGACCCGAAGAATGTCGCTGACTTTCATGATCCACCTCCTGAATGCTCAATCTGGCTTGATACTAGCGCATCCCTTGGCACATCGACCCTGGAGCAAACCCATGCCTGGCTACAGCGATCCTCACTTTGACACCTTGACCATCCACGCAGGTGCTGCGCCTGATCCCTCAACAGGCGCGCGGGCCACGCCCATTCACCTGAGCACCTCTTTCGTTTTTGACTCCAGCGACCAGGCCGCCGCCTTATTCAACCTGGAGCAGTCTGGCCATGTATACAGCCGATTGAGCAACCCCACCACCGCCGTGTTTGAGCAGCGCATGGCCGCCCTTGAAGGGGGCGTGGGCGCCATCGCCACGGCCAGTGGCCAAGCCGCCTTACACCTGGCCGTTTCCACGCTCATGGGTGCGGGCGGGCACATCGTGGCGAGCACCTCTTTGTACGGGGGCTCGCACAACCTCTTGCACGACACCTTGTCGCGCTTTGGCATTGCTACCACCTTTGTTCGCCCCGATGACCTTGACGGCTGGCGCGCGGCCATCACGCCGCAAACCCGTTTGTTGTTTGGCGAGACTGTGGGCAACCCTGGCCTGGATGTGCTTGACATCCCTGCCTTGAGCCAAATGGGCCGAGACCATGGCATTCCCCTGCTGGTGGACAGCACCCTCACCCCGCCATGCGTGCTGCAGCCTTTGTCGCTGGGCGCGAGCCTGGTGTTTCATTCAGCGACCAAGTTCCTGAGCGGCCATGGCACCGTCATCGGCGGGGTCTTGATCGACGGTGGTGAATTCGATTGGCAAGCCAGCGGGCGCTTTCCTGAGCTCACGCAACCCTATGCGGGCTTTCACAACATGGTCTTCCAAGATGAGAGCACCACTGGCGCGTTTTTGCTCAGAGCGCGCCGAGAGGGCTTGCGTGACTTTGGCGCTTGCCTGAGCCCGCACAGCGCTTGGCTGATCCTGCAGGGTCTGGAGACCTTGCCCTTGCGCATGCAACGCCACTTGGACAACACCCAACGCCTGGTGGAGTTCCTCGCTCAACAAAGCCAGGTCGCTCGCGTTCACCATCCCCTCATGTCCGATCACCGCAGTCATCATCTGGCCCAACGACTCTTGCCGGGTGGCGCGAAGAGCGCTGGCGCCGTGTTCAGCTTTGACCTCAAAGGCGGGCGCGCCCAAGGTCAGGCATTCATCGAATCGCTCAAACTCTTCAGCCACCTTGCCAATGTGGGCGATTGCCGAAGCCTGGTCATTCATCCGGCAAGCACCACCCACTTCAGAATGAGCGACGAAGCCTTGCAAGCCGCTGGGATAGGTCCGGGCACCATCCGTTTGTCGGTGGGCCTTGAAAACGCCGATGACCTCATTGACGACCTCAAGCGCGCGCTCAAGCGAGCCGAGAAAGCAGGAGCCTGACATGGAATTGCGCGTCAACTCGCACACGGTTTATGCCTACACCGGAGGCAAAGCTTTCCGGGCCGATCAACCCACGGTGGTTTTTGTTCACGGTGTGCTCAACGACCATTCGGTGTGGATTTTGCAAAGTCGCTACCTTGCCAACCATGGCTGGAACGTCCTTGCTGTGGATTTGCCGGGCCACATGAGGAGCACTGGGCCATGCCCAACTCGCGTTGAAGAAGCGGCCGATTGGGTCGCCGCCGTGCTCGATGCAGCGGGCCTGGAACAAGCCGCTGTGGTGGGACACAGTTGGGGCTCGCTGATCGCATTGGAAACCGCAGCCCGACACCCCAAACGGGTGAGCCATTTGGTCATGGTCGGCACGGCCTTTCCCATGAAAGTGTCCGAGGTTTTGCTGCGCGACTCGATGGACAACCCCGAAGCCGCCATTCACCTCATCAATGTGTTTTCACGTGCCACCTTGTGCGCACCGCCATCAGCACTCGGCCCTGGGACCTGGGTCTTCGGGGCAGCCCGTGCGCTCAACCGCAGGGTCTTGCGCTCCAACCCCAGCGAGGCCATCTTTCACATCGGCTTCAAGGCGTGCAACGACTACGCCAACGGCCTTGAGGCCATGGCTCAAGTGCAATGCCCCGTGCTGTTCATCCATGGTGAGCAAGACCAGATGACACCGCCCCGCTCGGCCAAGACCCTGGTCGACACCGCCAAGGCCAAAACACCGAAAGTTCATGAAGTCACCGTGCCTTGTGGGCATCACCAAATGTTCGAATCGCCACGAGAGACCCTCAAAGCCATGTGCGACTTTCTCGTCATCCGACCCCGGTCTTGAGGCCTGGGCGAGAATCACCGCACTTTTTTGGAGCCCTGCTTGAACACGCCCATCGCCATCGCCCCCAATGTCTTGTTGACCCAACGCCTGGCCGTGGCCTGTCTGGTGGGTCTGGTGGTGCTGTGCCTGGGATGGGAATTGTGGTGGGGAGAGATTATTAGATGTGGTTTTTTGTTGTGTCTCTAAGTATTTTCTCTTTTGATGTCTTTTGCTTG
>JBEAMY010000235.1:0-6094 GCA_041165725.1 Pseudomonadota bacterium | reverse complement strand
ACTCCATGTTGCGGGGACTGATTTCCTTGTTTGTGGGTGCGCTGGTTGGACTGGTGGGCATCGACTTGCAAACCGGTCAGGCGCGATTCACCTTTGGCCAAGCGCAATTGCTTGATGGCATTGAAGTCACGATTGCTGCTGTGGGCCTTTTCGCGGTCGGCGAGGCCCTGTTCCTGGCATGGCAAGGTCGCGAGTCCAAGGTGGGCGAAGTGATGAAGGTGTCGGGCAGTCTTTGGATGAGCCGACAAGACTGGGCCAGGTCCTGGAAGGCCTGGCTCAGGGGCGCGTTCTATGGATTCCCCATTGGTGCCATGCCAGCAGGCGGGGCCGAGTTGCCAACCCTGCTCTCTTACTACACCGAGAAAAAACTCTCCAAACACCCCGAAGAATTCGGCACCACGGGGGCGATTGAAGGCGTCGCCGGCCCAGAGGCCGCTAACAATGCCGCCGCAGCAGGCGTGCTCATGCCCCTGCTCACTTTGGGCATTCCGACATCGGCCACCGCCGCCATCATGCTGTCGGCTTTCGAGGGCTATGGCATTCAAACTGGGCCAGCGCTCTTTGCCTCGCAAAGCAGTTTGGTGTGGACGCTGATCGCCAGCCTCTACATCGGCAACGTCATCTTGCTGATCCTCAATCTGCCGCTGGTGGGCTTATGGGTCAAATTGCTCAAAATCCCTCCGCCTTGGCTCTATGCGGGCATCATCGTCATTTCAACTGCGGGGGTGTACGGTGCGGGCAACTCCGTGTTCAACGTCGGTCTGCTCTTTGCCTTTGGCTTGGTGGGCTTTGCCATGCGTCGTTTCGATTTCCCTGCGGCGCCTCTGATCGTAGGCCTCATCTTGGCCCCCATGGCCGAGCAATCCATGCGCCAAGCTTTGACCATCAGCATGGGCGACTGGACCACGTTTGTCACACGTCCTCTTTCGGGCTCCTTGCTGGTCATCGCATCGCTGCTGTTGATTGCCCCGGTGGTATGGCGTCGAATTCGCAAAGCCGGTTAAGGCGCTTGAGCATCAACTTGCACCCAGTGCGAATGCGTCCTTGACCATCCATGCGGCGGTCAACACCAATGCCGAGGACATGATGCGGTTAAAGACCAGCAAGCGCTGGCCCTGCGCCAACCATTGCCTGAGCAAAGCGCCAAGGAGCGCATACGCTAAATTGCTGGAGAAGGCGTAAAACATCATGATGGGCATGACGAAGACGAGTCGCTGGGGCACATCGGCCTGACCGGCAATCCATCCTGCGGTGATCGACAAAGCCAGCATCCACGCTTTGATGTTCAAAAACTGCAGCATCACACCTTGCAGGAAACCCACCTCCAGCGATGCATGGACTGAGTTCGTCCATTCGCGAATTCGCCATAGGCGAAGCGCAAGCCAGAGCAAATAGCCCACGCCGCCCAATACGATGGCGCTGCGCAACAAAGGCCAGGCTTGGACCAAAGAGCCCACGCCCAAGGCCGAAAGCGCGAGCAACATGGCCCAGCCTATGGGCACGGCCAGCACAAATCGCATGGCCCGCTTGAGGCCTCCATTCACGGCCAAGGTGGTCGACAGGGTTGTATTGGGCCCAGGCGTGAAACTCGTGGCTGTGGCCAACACCAACAAGGCCGTGAATTCTGAGGGCGTCACTGGGGCGAACCGGTCGAGGCCATCATCAAGGCCTCGAGTTTGATCGTGTCCACTGCAAAAGCGCGGATGCCCTCTGCCAATTTTTCTGTGGCCATCGCATCGTCGTTCAAGGCATAACGGAAAGTCGCCTCGTTGTGATGAACCTCAGGCAGGCTCATTCGCGCTGAAGCAGCCGCATCGAGCGCACGGGTCACCGCTTGATCGCTGGCCTGCAACTGCGCCAACAACTCTGGGCTGATGGTCAGCAAATCGCAACCCGACAAAGCGAGGATTTGCCCCGTGTTGCGAAAACTCGCGCCCATGACTTCGGTGTGAATGCCATGCCGTTTGTAATGGTTGTAAATGCGAACCACCGACTGCACGCCAGGGTCATGGGAGCCGGATTGCGACGCCTCGTCCCAAGCTGCACCCGCTTTGTTTTTGTACCAGTCGTAGATGCGGCCCACAAAAGGTGAAATCAGTTGCACGCCCGCGTCGCCGCAGGCGACGGCTTGCGCGAATGAAAACAGCAAGGTGAGGTTGGTGCGAATGCCTTGTCGCTCAAGCTGGGCTGCGGCCTGAATGCCTTCCCAAGTGGCGGCGATCTTGATCAAGACCCGCTCGCGAGGCACGCCTGCTGCCGCATACAAGTCCATCAAGCGCAAGGCACGGGCTTGGGTAGCGGCCGCATCAAAACTCAAACGCGCATCGACTTCGGTCGAGACGCGCCCCGGGATCAGGCGCAGGATCTCGCAGCCAAAGCGCACCAATAGGTGATCCATGCTCAGCCCCAAATCGGCGTGGCCGTGTTGGGCCATGACCTCGGCCAACAAAGGCGCGTAGTCTGCCTTCTGCACCGCTTTGAGGATCAGCGAAGGATTGGTGGTGGCGTCTCGCGGAGCATAGGCCGCGATCTGATGAAAGTCGCCGGTGTCGGCAACCACCGTGGTGTGGGTTTTGAGGGCATCTAAGGCATTCATGCGGCCATTATCCCCAGGCCTATTGGCTTTGGCCCGGCTTTGGCCTGGCTTCGCCAAGCCCTGTCTCAGCGCCGTGCGCAGGGCTTTGCGCACAAGCTCAGTCCCATGGGGTCCACTCGTTGTAAAGTCCCCGCCATGAAACGCGTGCTTGTCCTTGGTGGAACTGGTTTTTTGGGCCGTCATGTTTGCGCCGCTTTGCAGCGTGCTGGGGTCAGCATCACCGTCCTCACTCGCCGACTTGCTCATGCGCGCCCCATTCGCCACCTGCCCTTGGTTCACGTCATTGAGGACGATGTCCACTCACCCCAAGCGCTTGCCAAGCACTTGCCTGGTCACGACGCGGTGATCAACCTCATCGCCATCTTGCACGGCAACGAAGCTCGCTTTGAACACGTTCATGTGAGCCTGCCCACGCGCTTGATCGAGGCCATGGTGAGCACTGGCGTCAAACGGCTCATCCATGTGAGTGCGCTTGGGGCAAACTTGCAAGCCCATTCGCTCTATCAGCGCAGCAAGGCGCAGGGCGAACAGGTGTTGCTCTCGGGAGCGCAGGCCCACGCCCTCCAGCTCACCCTCATTCGACCCAGCGTCATCTTTGGTCGCGACGATCGTTTCATCAACCTCTTCGCTCGCTTGCAAGCCTTTGCCCCCTTGGTGCCCTTGGCCTCAGCCCACACGCGTTTTCAACCCGTTTGGGTGCAAGACGTGGCACAAGCCATTGCTAACGCCCTGAGCCAGCCCGACACGTTTGGCAAAACCTACGAAGCCGTGGGGCCAGACCTCTTCACGCTGGCCGATCTGGTTCGATTTGCGGGGCGCTGGTCTGGACATCCGCGCTGGATACTGCCTTTGCCCATGCCCTTGGCCTGGCTACAAGCCCTGGCCATGGAATGCTTGCCTGGCGAGCCCTTGATGAGCCGCGACAACCTCGCCTCTATGCGCGTGGACAACATCGGCCATCCCCAAAGCCCAGGGCTATCGGCACTGGGGATTCGTCAAACCCAAAGCCTCGCGACGGTTTTCCATCGCACGCCATGAGTGAACCCCAAACCTATTTGGTGGGTGGCGCGGTTCGCGATGCCTTGCTGGGCATCGAGGGCAGCGATCGCGATTGGGTGGTGGTGGGCGCAACCGTGGAACACATGCTTGCCCAAGGCTTTCAGGCTGTGGGCAAAGACTTTCCGGTTTTTTTACACCCCGTCACTCGCGAAGAACATGCCTTGGCCAGAACCGAACGCAAAACCGCGCCCGGCTACCACGGCTTTGTGGTTCATGCCGCCCCCAATGTCACGCTGGAAGACGATTTGCGTCGCCGTGACCTCACCATCAATGCCATGGCCCGCGCCGCCGATGGCCGCTTGATCGATCCATTCAAAGGCCAAGACGATCTGCGCGACGGCGTGTTGCGCCATGTGAGCGAGGCCTTTGCCGAAGACCCTGTTCGCATCCTCAGGCTGGCGCGCTTTGCCGCGCGGTTTCCACGCTTTATCGTGGCCCCACAAACGCTGGCGCTCATGAAAGACATGGTGTCCCAAGGCGAGGTCAAGTCTTTGGTCGCTGAGCGAGTCTGGCAAGAACTTTCACGCGGCCTCATGGCTGAGTGTCCTTCGCGCATGTTCGAGGTCTTGCGCGATTGCGGCGCACTCCAGGTCTTGCTGCCCGAATTCGACGCCCTCTTTGGTGTGCCACAACCTCCAGAGCACCACCCTGAAATCGATACCGGCATGCATGTGCTCATGGTCTTGGATCAAACGGCCAAAGTCGCAGCCCCCCTTGAAGTGAGATTTGCCGCGCTCTGTCACGACCTGGGCAAAGGGACAACGCCAAGAGAACAATGGCCACGGCACATCGGTCACGAGTCGCGAAGCCTTCCCTTGCTGCGCGCCGTGTGCGATCGCTGGCGCATCCCTGCAGCATGCCGTGAGCTGGCGCAAATCGTCGCTGCCGAGCATGGCCATGTTCATCAAAGTTTGAGCTTTGGTGCGCCCGCTTTGTTGCGCTTGTTGGTGCGCTGCGATGCGATCCGCAGGCCCGAGCGCTTCGAACAAGTCTTGCTGGCCTGCGAATGCGATGCCAGGGGGCGCACCGGCCTTGAAAACCGCGACTATCCCCAAGCCCAGCGATTGCTACTGGCCCTAAAGGCAGCCCTTAGCGTGAACACCGCCGATTTGGCCAAACAAGCGCAAGCCCAAGGCTTGCAAGGGACCGGCGTCGCCAAGCACATCGATGCCGCACGCGAAGCACAAATTCTCCAGGCTGGCCTCTAACGCAGTTTGAAATTCGGGCATTCACGGGCTTGTGCTGTCCTTGAGAGTCCACTACCATGATTCTTAAGTGAACCATTGTTTCATATATGAACCAATCTAGCCTTTCTGGCCATCGAATCCTGATCACTGGCGCTGCCCGTGGACTGGGCGAAGCCTTTGCACGAGCTTGTGTCGCCCATGGAGCCAAAGTGGTGTTGAGCGACATCCTCGATGAACATGGCCAAGCCCTGGCCCAAAACCTCAACCAACAGCATTCAGGGTGTGCCGTTTATGTCCACATGGACGTCGCTGATCCTGCATCCATTTCGACCCACATGCCTGAGGCGCTTGCTGCCTTTGACGGTCTTGACGGCCTGGTCAACAACGCTGCCATGACGCAATCTGGTGGCAAAACCATGTCCGAGATCACCGTAGAGACTTGGGATTTGGTCATGAATGTGAACGTGCGCGGTTTGTGGCAAGTGACCGTGGCGGCTTTGCCCGCCCTCAAAGCTTCAGGCAAAGGGCGAGTGGTTAACCTTGCCTCAGACACTGCGCTGTGGGGCGCTCCCAAGCTCATGGCCTATGTCGCCAGCAAAGGTGCGGTCATGGCCATGACCCGCTCCATGGCCCGCGAGTTGGGTCCAGACGGAATCACGGTCAATGCCATTGCACCTGGCCTGACCTTGGTGGAAGCCACGGCTTACGTACCAGAAGAGCGCCATCGCCTCTATGCCGATGGCCGCGCCATCAGTCGGCCACAAGTCCCTGAGGATGTGGTGGCCGCAGTCCTTTTCCTTTTGTCCGATGGCTCAGCCTATGTGACGGGTCAGGTCCTGCCCGTCAATGGTGGCTTTGTCATGCATTGATTCAACCCCTCGCAAAAATTCAGGAGTGCTTCACCATGAGCCAAACCCCCGCCGCCAACGATGCCCAATACAACGAAAGAGGGCTGCTCGATGCCTTGATTCCTCCGGAAGCCGAAATACAAGCGGCCATGATGCAAGGGCAAGGCCAAAGCTTTGCCGATTGGATGGAGTCGCGTGTGGCGCGTTACAGCACGCGCCGATACGACTGGGACGCGCTCAAGTTCCAGGCAGACTTTGACCCCCGATATCGCCGAGCGCAAATGCGGTATGTGGGCACTGGCGGAACCGGTGTGGCCAAAGACAGCAACTCGGTGCCTTCTGCTCACTTCACGTTTTCCACCATGGTCATTCCTGGGGGCAACATCGGCCCCTCACACATTCAT
>JBEAMY010000234.1:0-2521 GCA_041165725.1 Pseudomonadota bacterium | reverse complement strand
ACATTCAAGGAAATCATCATGACCATCGTCAAAGCCGATGTGGTCCGCGAGCATGCTCGTGGCGCCAACGACACGGGCAGCCCTGAAGTTCAGGTGGCATTGCTCACCGCTCGCATCAACGAACTCACCCCTCACTTCAAAGCCAACAACAAAGACCATCATGGTCGTCGTGGTCTGTTGCGCATGGTGAGCCGTCGCCGCAAACTGCTCGACTACCTCAAAGACAAGGACGCTGACCGCTACACCGCGCTGATCAACAAGCTCGGCTTGCGCAAGTGATTCTGCTGGCTCCGGCAAGGCTGGGTTGAATTTCCCGGCCTTGATCAGGGGCCACCAAGGGCGCCGGATGTCATGGAGCGAAGCTGTGTCATTCCACCAACCCACATAGGGGCCCCCCTCTGGTTTGCTGGAATGGCATCGTGTTCTGTGAGTCAGCCCCACACGCTTAGGGCGTGCATTCATTCACACGTTAAGGAGCTCTCATGAGCCTGTTCAATAAAGTCACCAAAACCTTCCAGTGGGGCCAGCACACGGTCACCATGGAAACCGGCGAAATCGCTCGTCAAGCCAGCGGCGCTGTGCTGCTCAACATGGACGACACCGTGGTGTTGGCCACCGTTGTGGGTTCCAAGTCTGCAAAGCCAGGTCAAGACTTTTTCCCCCTGACCGTGGACTACATCGAGAAAACCTATGCCGCAGGCCGCATCCCTGGCAGCTTCTTCAAGCGTGAAGCCAAGCCCAGCGAACTCGAAACCCTGACCAGTCGCCTGATCGACCGTCCCATCCGTCCCTTGTTCCCCGAGGGATTCTTCAACGAAGTGCATGTGGTCGTGCACACCATCTCTTTGAACCCAGAAGTCGATGCTGACATCGCTGCACTGATTGCAGTCTCTGCTGCGCTTGGTGTTTCTGGCATTCCTTTCAACGGCCCAATTGGTGCCGCCCGCGTGGGTTACGTCAATGGCGAATATGTCCTCAACCCTGGCCAGACCCAGCGCAAGGACAGCCAGATGGACCTCGTGGTCGCTGGTACCGAATCGGCCGTGCTCATGGTGGAATCCGAAGCCCTCGAATTGCCCGAAGACGTGATGCTTGGCGCTGTGGTTTTTGGCCATCAGCAAGGAAAGATTGCCATTGATGCCATCCACGAATTGGTCCGTGAAGCCGGCAAGCCCGTGTGGGATTGGCAAGCGCCTGCCCGCGATGTCGACTTCGAAGCCAAGGTCAATGCCTTGGCTGAAACGCCTTTGCGCGAGGCTTATCAGTTGCGCAACAAACAAGCTCGTACTCAGGCTTGTCGCACCGCCTACGAGGCTGTCAAAGCGGGCTTGGGCCAGCAAGGCCTTGAGTTTGATCCTGTCAAGGTCGATAGCCTTCTTTTTGAAATCGAAGCCCGCATCGTCCGTGGTCAGATCCTTTCGGGCGAGCCCCGCATCGACGGCCGTGACACCCGCACCGTTCGTCCCATCGAAATCCGCACTGGCGTTTTGCCCCGCACCCACGGCTCAGCCCTGTTCACCCGTGGCGAAACCCAGGCCTTGGTGATCACCACCCTTGGTACCGAGCGCGACGCACAGCGCATCGATGCCCTCGCTGGCGAGTTCGAAGATCGATTCCTCTTCCACTACAACATGCCTCCCTTTGCGACCGGCGAAGTGGGTCGCATGGGCTCAACCAAGCGCCGCGAAATTGGCCACGGCCGGCTCGCCAAGCGCGCCTTGGTGGCTTGCTTGCCCAGCAAAGAAGAGTTCCCCTACACCTTGCGTGTGGTGTCAGAAATCACCGAATCCAATGGCTCATCCTCCATGGCTTCGGTGTGCGGCGGCTGCTTGTCCCTGATGGACGCTGGCGTTCCCATGAAGGCCCATGTGGCCGGCATCGCCATGGGCCTCATCAAGGAAGGTAACCGCTTTGCCGTGCTGACCGACATCCTCGGCGATGAAGATCATTTGGGCGAGATGGATTTCAAAGTGGCTGGCACCACCAATGGCATCACCGCCTTGCAAATGGACATCAAGATCCAGGGCATCACCCAAGAGATCATGCAAGTTGCCCTGGCGCAAGCCAAAGAAGCGCGCATGCACATCCTCGGCAAAATGCAAGACGCCATGAGCGTGGCCAACACCGAAGTGAGCGCATTTGCGCCTAAGCTCTACACCCTCAAAATCAATCCGGAAAAAATCCGTGACGTGATCGGCAAGGGCGGTGCCACCATCCGTGCACTGACCGAAGAGACGGGCACTCAGATCGACATCGCTGAAGACGGAACCATCACCATTGCGGCAACCGACTCAGCCCGTGCCGATGAAGCCAAACGCCGCATCGAGGAAATCACGGCTGAAGTGGAGGTGGGCAAGATTTATGAAGGCCCCATCACCAAGATTTTGGATTTCGGCGCGCTGGTCAACCTGCTGCCCGGTAAAGATGGACTCTTGCACATCAGCCAGATCAGCCACGAGCGAATTGGCAAAGTCACCGATGTCCTCGCGGAGGGCCAGGTGGTGCGCGTCAAAGTGCTGGA
>JBEAMY010000233.1:0-6115 GCA_041165725.1 Pseudomonadota bacterium | reverse complement strand
TCACTGAATTCCTGTTTGTTTTCATTGTGTTAGGAGAGATACATGAAGTTAGATCAACCCCATTACATTGATGGAAAGTGGGTGGCCGGGCAGGGTGAATGTCACCTGCCGGTGCACAACGCCAGCACCGAAGAATTGATGGCAGATCTGGTCAGCGCTTCAGCTGGCCAAACCGAGCAGGCCATCGTGGCAGCCCGGCGCGCTTTTGACGAATGGTCTCAAACCCCAGTCGAGGCGCGTTGCGCGCTCATTGACAAGGTAGTGGCAGGGCTCAAGGCCCGCACCGAAGAAATGGCGCTCACCATTGCCAATGAAGTGGGCATGCCCTTAAAAATGGCCAGCATGATTCAGGTCGGTGGGCCCATCTTCAACTGGGGCAATGCCGCCAAGGTGGCCCGTGCTTTTGAATGGGAAGAGACTGTCGGTAACTCTTTGGTGGTTCGCGAACCCATTGGCGTGGTGAGTTGCATCACCCCTTGGAATTTCCCACTCAACCAGATCACGCTCAAAGTTGCACCTGCACTGGCTGCGGGTTGCACCGTCATCCTCAAGCCGTCTGAAATTGCCCCACTGAACGCCATCCTTTTGACTGAAATCATTGAGGAAGCGGGTTTTCCGCCTGGTGTGTTCAACCTCATTCACGGTACTGGTGCCGAGGTGGGTGAGCTCATGGTCAGCCATCCGGCTGTGGACATGGTGAGCTTCACGGGTTCTACCCGTGCAGGCCGTCGCATTGGCGAGTTGGCCGCTCAAACCATTAAGCGCGTTGCGCTAGAACTTGGCGGCAAGTCAGCCAGCGTCATCTTGCCGGATGCAGATTTGGAAGCTGCCGTCAAAGGCACGGTTTCAGCCTGCATGCTCAACAGTGGCCAAACTTGCTCGGCGCACACCAGAATGTTGCTTCCCCAATCGCTTTATGAACAAGCCAAACCCATGATTGAGCAAGCGATTCGTAAACTCACCATTGGCCCCAGCTTGGATGAGTCCAGCCGTTTGGGCCCCTTGGTCAGCGCGAATCAGCGCGATCGGGTGTTGGCGATGATCGAAAAGGGTTTGTCTGAAGGTGGTGAGCTGATTGTTGGTGGCCCAGAGCGCCCAGCAATGGACAAAGGTTATTTCGTCCAACCCACAGCGATCCGCGTTCAACCCCAGCACACCTTGGCTCGAGAGGAAATCTTTGGTCCCGTGTTGGTGGTTTTGACCTATCAAGACGAAGAAGAAGCCGTTCGAATTGCCAACCAAACGCCTTATGGCTTGGGCGGTGGTGTATGGAGCCGTGATGAAGACCACGCTGTGTCCGTGGCCAGGCGCATGCGAACCGGTCAGGTTGACATCAATGGTGCGCCGTTCAATGCGCGGGCACCTTTCGGTGGTTACAAGCAATCCGGCAACGGCCGAGAAAACGGTGTGTATGGCTTTGAGGAGTTCTTGGAATACAAAGCTCTGCAATTCAAGCCTAAGGAAAAGGCAGCCTGAGGTTGAATTGACCCATACCCAGCCAGTTGAAGCGGTCCCCTGTGACCGCTTTAATTTGATTGACAATTTGTATTATGTATACCATACCAGATGAAAACACATCCAATCTAGTGGATGTCCAAACTCATTTGGCAAAAAGTCTGGAGGGGTCGGCAAAAGCCTTGAATTCAAGGGCATTGCCGCATGGGTCCAGCAAGAACATGGTGGCCTGTTCACCAACTTCGCCTTTAAAACGGATGTAGGGCTCGATCACAAACTGAGTGCCCGCTTTGCGCAACTTGTCAGCCAATTCTTCCCACTGCGTCATCGACAACACCATCCCAAAATGGCGAACTGGAACATTGTGGGAGTCCACCTCATTGGTGTTGTGGTGTCCCGCTTCGTTGGGCGACAAATGAGCCACGATTTGGTGTCCATAGAAGTTGAAGTCCACCCACTCATCGCTGGAACGACCTTCGGGACAGCCCAAGAGTTCGCCATAAAAAGCACGGGCTTTGGCCAAAGAGGTGACGGGGAAAGCCAAATGGAAGGGTTGCATGGTCTTCTTCTCTTTCACTGTGGGTTGGTTTTAGCTGCCCAAGCGGCCAAAAAAGCTTCAATGTACTGTGCCGAAAGCAATTGCTTGGCCCCATACGCAAAATCCCGTGCAGTCAGGTCTTTCTGATTCTTGAGGGTGGGATCTGCGCCCTCCTCCAGCAACAACTTGGTGGCAGAGGGCGTTCCGTAGTGCGCCGCCATCATCAGCGGTGTGGTGCCATTGGGAGATGGCGCATCGATGTAGGCATGGTGCTCAAGGAGTTCGCGCATGATCTCAATATGGCCTTTGCTGGCCGCATAGTGCAAAGGGGTCCAGCCTGGCATGTTGACATCGGCGTCGTGTTCAAGCAGCAATTTGACCCAATCGAGTCGACCCTGAATCGCAGCCAGCATCAAAGCCGATTCACCGCTGAGGTTGGTCTCATTGACTCGGATTTTGGGCCACCTCACCAGCACCTCAAAGATCTTGGGAGCAGGCTCTGTGACGGCCTTGATCAGGGCGGGCGTGCCACTTTCATCCACCCCATTGGGGTCAAAACCACGTTCCAACAAAGCTTGAACGACTCGGTGGTCATCTGACACATAGGCCCTGAAGAAGTCTTCGTAAGCCCCGGCTTGCACGGGAAAAACTGTAATCAATACAAGGCTGAAAATAAGATACTTAAAGCACTTCATGAAGTTCTGTTCGTGCAAAAAGTTGAGCGAAATTTTGGCTTGTGGCCTGGGCAATTTCTTCAACCGGTTTATTTTTAAGCAACGCAATCTGATGAGCCACATGAGGCACCAAAGCTGGCGTGTTGGTTTTGCCACGGTGGGGCACCGGTGCCAAATACGGGCTGTCGGTTTCGATGAGGATGCGGTCCATGGGTGCCCAACGGGCAACCTCCTGAAGCTCGCGGGCATTTTTAAACGTCACGATGCCAGAAAAAGACAGCATGAAACCCAAATCCAGTGCCGATCTGGCCACTTCCATGGACTCGGTGAAGCAATGGAAAACGCCTCCCACGGCATGGGCGCTTTGCCCGTCTTCGCCCATCTCGCGCAAGATGTCCAGCGTGTCTTGCGAGGCCGATCGGGTGTGAATGATCAAGGGAAGTCCAAGCTTTTGGGCCACGCGAATGTGCAGCCTGAATCGATCTCTTTGCCAAGCCATGTCGGCATGGTTGCGCTCGCCCATGCGGTAGTAATCAAGGCCAGTCTCGCCAATGCCCACCACTTTGGCGCGTGAGCCCATGGCCAAGAGTTCGGACTCGGTGGGTTCATGGCAACCCTCTTCGTCGGGATGAACACCTGCTGTGCACCAGAAGTTGTCGTGCGCCATGGCCAGTCCATGCACTTCGTCAAACGTTTCAACCTTGGTGCTGATGAGCAAGGCGTGTGTGACCCCAGCCTGGCTCATCTCACGCCGGATGTCGGGCAGGCGTTGAACCAACTCAGGAAAATTCAAATGGCAATGGGAATCAATGAACATGCGAGGCTTGAAGAGCGCGTTGGGCCTGACTGATGAGGGCATCCATCATGAGGGCCGCATGATAAGGGTGTTGAGCGTGGCGCGCCGTTTCATTGAGCGATTTGGCCCATTGGGCCAAGCGCCAAGGGTGAGCCTGGTCTGGCACGTCCTGGACTGCAAAAAACCGGGGGCTTGCCCCGTGCGCCACGCACAAGGCGTCATGGCAGATCTTTTGCAAAACGGCCACCACTTCAGGCATGGGGTAATCGGTCAGGTCCTCCCATTCACCGGCAAGGATGCGGCGCGGCAATTCCGACCAACGACTCGCCGTCCAACCCGATTGCTGAAGGGCCAGTGCGGTCTCGGGCTGGCCCCCAGCCGCGCGCAACAACACGGCAGCATCTTTGGCGGCCAAACCCTGATGTTGCAACCAGTCCAGGGTTTGCGACTCAGGCGGGATGCTCAATCGGTGAATGAGGCAACGGCTCTTGACCGTCGCCAGCAAGCGTGATTCGGCATGGGTGGTGAGCAAAAAACGGGTTCGCTCACCAGGCTCCTCCAAAGTTTTCAGCAAGGCATTGGCTGAGCTGGGGTTGAGTTGCTCACAGGGATGGATCACCACCACTTTGTCGCGTGGGCCGCTGGGCGTGAGTTGGCAAAAAGCCAGCAAATCGCGCACCGCATCGATGCGAATTTCACCCGATGGTTTGCGTTTTTTCTTGTCCAAATCCCTGGCCGCAGCCGCTTCCAATGGCCAACCCGTCTCCAATCCCAAAGTTTCAGGCAGGATGACTTTGAGGTCAGCATGGGTCTTGAGGTCAAACTGGTGGCAACTGGGGCAATTGCCACAGGCTTGCCCAGATTCGCGGGCTGAATCAGCGTGGCATAAAGCGGCTTTGGCCGCAGTGAGGGCGAGTTCAAGTTGGCCCTGAGCGCCCGATCCGGCGATGAGCCAAGCGTGTGCTTGGCTAGCGCTCAGCTTTGCGCTTGCGGGTTTGAGCCAGTCTGCCAATCCGTGTTCACTCATGGTGTTCAAGCATTGAGTGCGGGAGGAACGGGCACCATGATGGACAGCCACCCTTTTTGAACCAAGATGCGGGTGATCTGCTGCCAGACTTGGTGACGGCTGGCAGAGGCATCGATTCGCCTCATGCGCTCAGGGGCGGCCAGTGCGCGTCGTTCGTAGCCCGTATGGACCGACTCGAAAAAAGCACTGGGCTCGGACTCGAACCGGTCAGGAATTCGAGCAGCACTCAACCGCTGGGCCGCGATCTGGGGTTGCAGCTCAAACCAGAGCGTGAGGTCTGGCTCCACAAAACGCCCATCCACGGTCTGAACCCATCGTTCCAAGGCATCGAGTGCCGCCGGATCAAGACCACGCCCTCCCCCTTGGTATGCATGGGTGGCGTCGGTGAAACGGTCGCACAGCACGACTTCCCCGCGCTCAAGGGCAGGAAGAATCACCTTGATCAGGTGATCACGCCTGGCCGCAAAAACCAACAACAACTCGCTCCAAGCATCCATGGGTTGGTGCAGCAGTTGCTCACGCAGGATTTCAGCAAGCGCGGTGCCACCAGGTTCTCGAGTCAGGGTGACGCGCCGCCCTTGCTGGGTGAAGGCCTCAGCCAGGCCCTGGACGTGGGTGGACTTGCCCGCCCCATCGATGCCTTCAAAACTGATGAATATGCCTTTGCTCATGGCTGAATTGTGACCGATCAAGGCGCAGAGCCCGCCCGCGAATCGCGCCGGTGTTCAGTGGCTTTGAATTTGCGCCGAATGTAGGTGTCAACCGCTTGGTTGTGCTCTTGCAAGGTCTGGCTGAACTCGCTGCTGCCATCGCCTCGGGCCACGAAATACAAGTCTTTGGTCTGAGCAGGCTGAACAGCGGCCACAAGCGAGGCCCAACCAGGCATGGCAATCGGTGTTGGGGGCAAGCCTTTGCGGGTGTAGGTGTTCCAGGCGTGGTCTTGCGTCAGATCGGCTCGACGCAAACGCCCCTGATATTGGTCAAACAGGCCATAAATCACGGTGGGGTCGGTTTGTAACGGCATGTCGATGGCCAATCGGTTGTGAAACACCGCAGACACGCGTTGGCGGTCTTCTCGCCGACCCGTCTCTTTTTCGATGATGCTGGCCATGATCAGCATCTCTTCAGGGGAAGTCAGGACCGAGGGCTGGTGACGCATGGCCCAGGCCTTGGCCATCCGCTGGTCCATGGCCTTGATCGCGCGGGCCAGCAAAGCCAGGTCAGTGCTGGACTTGCCGTAAGCATAGGTATCCGGATAGAACCGCCCTTCAGGGGTCAAACCAGGCCGCCCAAGTTGGTTCATCACTTCCTCATCGCTCAGATCGGCGCTCAGGTGCTTGAGGTCGCTGGCTTTGTTCAGCGCCTCGCGAAATTGTTTGAAGGTCCATCCTTCAATCAGGGCCAAGCGGCGCAGGTCTTCATCGCCAGAGGCAATCTTGTTGAGCAAGTCGTAAGGGGTGATGCCTCGTTGCAGTTCGTAATTGCCGGCTTTGAGCTGGCGCGATTGCCCGCTCAGGCGAAACCAAAGCCACAACCAATCGGGATCGGTTTCCACCCCTTCTTTGACCAAGAGCTGGGCCATTTGGCGAACAGAAGTGCCCGGCTCGATGGACACGTCGAGCGTG
>JBEAMY010000232.1:0-6088 GCA_041165725.1 Pseudomonadota bacterium | reverse complement strand
CCATAACTCATGGTGGCTTGCTCAATGGGACGCCATGTGGCGTAGGGCTTGAGCCGTCCTGCCACTGCGCCCGGGAATGGCACGTGGGGGCGCTGTCCAATGCCCACTTGTGAAAACAGTTCCCACAATTCTTTGGGCGGCATGCGCAGTGAAATCTTGACCGTTCCCACATTGGACGATTTCTCGATCACTTGCTCCACATTGATGGTGCCGTTGGGGTGGGTGTCTGAAATCGTGAAGCCGGCCATGTTGATCTTGCCGGGCGCGGTATCGATGAGGGTATCGGGTTTGATGATGCCCTTGTCCAGGGCCAAACCCACCACAAATGGCTTCATGGTGGAGCCAGGTTCAAAGGTGTCGGTCAAAGCGCGATTGCGCAAGTGCGCCCCGTTGAGTGCACGCCTGTCTTGAGGGTCATAACTGGGGTAATTGGCCAAAGCCAGCACCTCGCCCGTGCGGGCGTCGGCCACCACCACACTGCCCGCCTCGGCTTGATGACGGCGAACCGCCTCAAGCAAGCGTTGATAGGCAAAGTACTGCACCTTGCTGTCGATGGTGAGTTGCACATCTTTGCCGTCCACCGGCGGGACCATGCCACCCAAGTCTTCGACGACTTCACCCAGACGGTTTTTGATCACGCGACGCAGGCCCGACTTGCCACCCAACTCGGTGTTGAAGGCCAGCTCAATGCCTTCTTGTCCGATGTTTTCAACGTTGGTGAAACCCACCACATGGGCCGCAGCTTCGCCCTCGGCATACATGCGCTTGTATTCAGTGCGCTGGAAAACGCCTTTGATCTTGAGGTCCGCAATGGCCTTGGCCACGGGCTCACTCACCTGACGCCTGAGCCAAACAAAACCCTTGTCTTCGTTTTTCAGTTTGTCTTCCAGCTCGGCCAGGCTCATGCCCAAGAGCGATGCGAGTTGCTTGAAGCGCTCAGGGTCACGTTCAATCGATTCGGGGCTGGCCCAGATGCTGGGCACCGGAACGCTGGAGGCCAGCACCACACCGTTTCGATCCAGGATGCGCCCGCGGCTGGCGGGCAAATCAAATTGGCGAACAAAACGGACTTCGCCCTTCTTTTGATAGAAGGCGTTGTGCAAAACCTGAACGTGTAACGCGCGGCCTGCAAGCCCAATGAACCCCAATGCAATCACAGCAACCACAAACTTGCTGCGCCAGGTGGGGATTTGGCGATTGAGCAAGGGGCTGCTCGACAAGCCCAGGCTTTTGCTGCTCATGGCTTGCCGCCTTTGGTGTCCGCTTTGCCCTCAGTGGAAGGCGCAGCACTCACCCAATGGGATTGGCCCGATTCGTCGATGCGAACAAATTGCGTGATGGCTGGCGTGATGCTTTGCATGCCCAAGCGCTCACGCGCCTGACGCTCAACGCGCTGGGTCGTGGCTTGTGCACGGCGCTCTGCATCGATGCGATCGAGTTCGATTTCAAGTCGATGGGCTTCTTGTCGGCTGCGATCGATCTCGGTGACCAAGCGGCGCGATTCGTATTGCACGCGAACCACCGCCAAGGCTGTGGCCATCACCGCTAAAAAGAGCAAGACGTTCAAGCGCGTCATGCGACCGTCCTCCAGGGCGCGGCCGTGCGCTCGGCAATTCGCAAAATCGCGCTGCGGCTTCGCGGGTTGCTGGCGATCTCTTGGGCCGATGCCTTGATGCGATCGATGGCACGCAATGCCATTTCTTTTTCAGGTGCAAAAGGAACGCGCCTGTCCACCACCGGTTTGGCGTGTCGCTGAATGAAGTGCTTCACCCTGCGGTCCTCCAGCGAATGAAAACTGATCACGGCCAATCGCCCTTGCGGTTTCAAAATGTCGAGGCTCCCTTGGAGCGCTTCGTCGAGCTGCGCAAGCTCCCCGTTGATGTGAATCCGAAAAGCCTGAAATGTGCGCGTTGCAGGGTTCTGGCCCGGCTCGCGGGTTTTGACCGTGTCAGCCACGAGCTGGGCCAATTCAAGGGTGCGCCGAAAAGGGCCCCTCTCTTGTCGGCGTGCTGCAATCGCTTTTGCAATGGGTAGAGCAAACCGTTCTTCACCGTATTCACGAATCACCTCCGCCATTTCTGCCACTGAGGCCGTGGCCAGCCACTCGCTGAGCGCTTGCCCTTGAGTCGGGTCCATGCGCATGTCCAAAGGGCCATCGTGCCGAAACGAAAACCCCCTGTCTGGATCGTCGATCTGCGGAGATGACACCCCCAAATCCATCAGCACGCCGTCCACACTGCCTGTCGGCAATTGCCCCAGGTCTGCAAAAGCTTGATGGCGCACTGTGAGCCGGGCATCTTGAATCGCCATCGCTTGCTCCACCGCTTGCGGGTCGCGGTCGAACGCAATCAGGCGGCCTTGGGGACCCAGCTTGGAGAGCAAGAGGCGTGAATGCCCGCCTCGTCCGAAGGTCGCATCCACATAAACGCCGCTGGGCTGCACGGACAAGGCCTCGATGGCCTCGTGCAGCATGACCGTGGTGTGTGTCCATTCGGTCGTCACCTCGCCCTCAGAAGGAAAAGTCCTTGAATGCCTCGGGCATGTCCGACTGCATGGCTTGCGCTTCGCGCGCCATGTAAGTGGCCTTGTCCCACAGTTCGAGGTGCTGCCCCATGCCGAGCAACATGACCTCTTTTTGAATGCCAGAGGCCTCACGCAATTCGGGCGACACCAGAACTCGCCCTGTGGCATCCATGTCCACATCCATTGCATTGCCAAGAAAGATCCGCTTCCACCACTGGGCATCCATGGGCAATGCGGCAATGCGGTCTCTGAACTTCTCCCACTCGGGACGAGGAAACACCAACAAGCAGCCGTGGGGGTGGCGAGTGATCGTGAGTTGCGAATTGGCCATGGCACTCAACATCTCGCGATAGCGCGTAGGGACAGACAGACGTCCTTTGCCATCGAGATTGAGTGACGAAGCCCCTTGAAACACGAAAACCCCTTTTATCGAATGGTCAGGTTCAAAAACCGGGATTAATCCCCTTTTTTTGCACCTTATTGCATGAAATTGCACTTTATCAGGATTTGCGGGTGTCGCAAGCGTTTCATCGATTTTTTTTCAATGAAATCAATTACTTATGCTTGCATCGGGAGGCATTGGTGAAAAATAATTTCCCATAAAAATAAACAACTTAAACGCACTTTTAAAGGTGATTACCTAAGGCACGCGGAAAAATAAGGCAAAAAAAAGCAGGCTCGAGGCCTGCTGCTAGGGGTAAGTCCTTAATTCAGTCGCCAAACATTTTTTGTTTGAGTTCTCGGCGTTGCTGGGCCTCAAGCGACAGCGTGGCCGTGGGGCGTGCCAGCAGTCGGCCCACACCAATGGGCTCGCCAGTTTCATCGCAATAACCATAGTCACCCGAGTCGATGAGGGCAATCGACTGCTCGATCTTCTTGAGCAATTTGCGCTCGCGGTCACGTGTGCGCAACTCGAGTGCGTGCTCTTCTTCAATGGTGGCGCGATCTGCTGGATCAGGAACGATGACTGTGTCCTCTCTTAGGTGCTCGGTGGTCTCGCCTGCGTTGTTGAGGATGTCTTGTTTGAGGCCCTGCAAGCGCAATCTGAAAAAGGCCAGTTGAACCTCGTTCATGTAGGCGTCATCAGGCATGGCCAAGACTTCTTCATCGGTGAGCGACTCCACCGGCTTGGATTGCCAATTGTTGGCCAGTTTGGGGTTCTTTTTGACCGCCACAGGAACCACAGGAGGCGGCAAAGAGTCCATCCTTGAATATGAAGCTTTGGCCGTGGTGGATGCAAACGATTGCCCAGGAGGCGGCGGTACCAGGGACATGGCCTTGGCTGCGCGGGCCGAGAGCTTGCGCCCGTCAGCGCCAAGTTGTGGCGGGGTGACGGTTGCAGGTGTGGGCGCCGCAGCTGGGGCCTTGGGGGTTGCAGTTGCCTTGGTTGCAGGTTTCTGGGATGCGCTGTTTGTTTTTGCGGGAGAAGTTTTGGTGGCTGGCACTTTGGAGATGGGGGTTTTCTTGGCGGACGGGGCAGAGGTCTTGGCGCCTTTTGCAGTCGTTGCCTTGGTTGCAGACTGGCCTGAAGATTTCTTGACAACGGGCTTGGTGACAGGCTTTGAAGCTGGTTTTTTGGTCACAGGCTTCTTGGCCAGGGATTGGGGCGCTGGTTTGGACACCGCTTTTTTGGGTGCTGGCTTTTTAGCAACCGCTTTCTTGACGACTGGCTTGGCCACCGATTTAGCGGTTGGTTTTTTAACTGCTGGCTTTTTTGCCACGGCCTTCTTGGCGACGGCCTTCTTGGCGACGGGCTTGGACACTGGCTTAGTGACCGGTTTTTTAGCCACGGGTTTTTTGCTGGCTGGCTTGGCGCTCACCGTCTTGGAAGACGTTCGAGAGGCAGCCTTGGGGGCAGTTTTGGCCTTTTTCTTGGCAGCTGCATTCATCTCAATCTCCCGATAGGTACAACATATGGGCTGGTTGCTTTGGATGACCTGGCGATCAGACCAAGTGTTCAACCCAAGGCGTTCAGTGCGCGGCGATTGTAATCACGCGTGGCACTGAGAGAGCCCCTGAAGGAAAAGATCTTTGGGCAAATCGATGCCAATGAACACCATTTTGCTCACTCGCTGCTCGCCAGGCGCCCATTTGGGGCCTAAATCACTGCCCATGAGTTGATGAACCCCTTGAAAAATCACCTTGTGATCGGTGCCTTTCATGTGGAGCACGCCCTTGTAGCGCAACATCCGCGGACCGTACACATCGACGATGGCCCCTAAAAAGTCTTCCAACTTGGCCGGATCCATTGAGCGCTCGGTGCGAAACACAAAACTCTTCACGTCATCGTCATGGTGGTGATGGTGGCCATGCGCATGCCCATGGGCATGCGAAGGGTGATCGCAGTGTTCACCATGCGCGTGGTCATGGTCGTGGTCGCAGTGCTCATCGTGGTGATGGTGATGATGCGGTTCCGCGGCGTCTTGCAAAAAATCAGGATCAATGTCGAGCTTGGCGTTGAGGTTAAAGCCCCTCAGGTCAAAAACCTCTTTGAGCGGCACTTCCCCGAAGTGAACGATCTGCTGGGGTGCACGCGGATTCATGTGCTTGATGCGGTGTTGCAGGGCATCGACCTCGGCGGGGCTGACCAAATCGGCCTTGGTGATGAAGATCTGATCGGCAAATCCAATTTGCCGGCGGACTTCTTGGCGGTCGTTGAGCTGCTGAGCCGCATGCTTGGAATCCACCAAGGTCACGATGGCGTCAAGCAAAAACGACTCCGCCCCCTCGGCGGCCATGAAAAAGGTTTGGGCCACAGGGCCTGGATCAGCCAGCCCCGTGGTCTCGATCACCACGCGGTCGAATTCGATTTCTTTTTTGCGACGGCGTTCAGCCAGATCGCGCAATGTGGTTCGCAAATCCTCGCGGATGGTGCAGCACACACAGCCATTGCTCATCTGAATGATGTTCTCGGTGGTCTCCGACACCAGGATGTCGTTATCGATGTTTTCTTCACCGAACTCGTTTTCGATCACAGCGATCTTCATGCCGTGCGCTTCGTTAAGCAAGCGCTTGAGCAAGGTGGTCTTGCCTGAGCCCAGGAATCCGGTCAATACAGTTGCGGAGATCACATTCAACCTTTCATTTTTTGATCACCATCAGGCCCTTGAGGTATTCCCCTTCAGGAAAGCACAAGGTCATGGGGTGATCGGGGGCCGCGAAAAAACGCTCGCTGATGTAGCCATCCACATGCGCGTCTGTGCCAGCTGAGGCAACGATTTTATGGAAGAGCTCGGCGCCAATGCCGCCCGAGCAACTGTAGGTGAACAAGACGCCACCCGGAACCAGCAGCTTGAAGGCCAAGCGATTGATGTCTTTGTAAGCCCTGGCCGCACGCTCGGCATGGGCCGCAGTGGGCGCAAATTTGGGCGGGTCCAGCACGATGGCATCAAAGCCCTGCCCTTCTTGAATCAATCGCCTGAGGCTGGCATTGACGTCTGCGTCCCAGAATTGGGCATGCTCACCCGACACACCGTTGATCTCAACGTGGCTGCGGGCACGCTCTAAGGCACTGGCCGAAGAATCGATGGTGATGACTTGAGCGTTTTCGTTGAGCGCGCCACTG